>JBLHLO010000015.1:0-15038 GCA_047621105.1 Alphaproteobacteria bacterium | reverse complement strand
TGCGAAAGCCAAACCGAAGGACGTACCGGACGGTCCCGGGATCGCCCCCGAACCGCAGCCCGAAGGCTGAGCATCGTTCTCACTAGGGTGTTCTTCCAGCCCCACGTTTATCATTGCCACTTGAAAACCCCGGATTTTTGCCCGTGACAGCACCTCAGGCTGGCGATCTTCGTGATATGAAAATGGCTGACGTTGCGCGGCTTTATCTGCGTCCGGTGCCGATTTTTGCACCGACGGGGCGGGTGGGTGCACGCATTGGCGGGGGCTGGGCGGGTTTTAACGCGGTTGAGGTGATCACGCGTGACGGCGCGGATATCACTCGCGCAATCGCCTCCTTGGATGACGTGCAGATGTGGTCGCGCCATCAGGGTCGTGATGCGGCGCGCCATGTCGATGCCACTCTTTCCCGGGTTACTGCACCACGTACAGCGTTTGCCGGTGTTGCCCTTGACCAGCCGCGGATCATGGGGATCGTAAATGCGACTCCCGATAGTTTTTCCGATGGCGGTGATTATGCCAGCCCCGAAGCGGCGCTCACCCACGGACTTACAATGGCCAAAGATGGTGCGGCCTTCATTGATATTGGTGGCGAATCGACTCGGCCAGGGTCCAATCCCGTGGACGAATCCACTGAACGGCGCCGTGTGTTGCCGGTTATCCAGGTGCTGCACGAGAGCGGTATCGATGCGGTCATATCGATCGATACCCGTAAGGCCGGGTTGATGGCTGAAGCGGTAGAGGTGGGCGCTGGGGTCATCAACGATATTTCCGCGCTGACGTATGATGACAAAGCAATGGAGACCGTGGTGCGCCTCGGCGTGCCCGTGGTTCTTATGCATAGCCAAGGCGATCCGAAAAGCATGCAGGAAAAACCTGTCTATGCGCATGCCCCGACCGATATTTATGATCATTTGTCGGCACGGCTGCAGGCGTGTGAGGCAGCAGGCATCCCACGGGATAGAATTTGCATTGATCCCGGTATCGGTTTTGGCAAAGGGTTGGAGCACAACCTCGCCATCCTTGCCGATCTTGCCCTCTATCATGGGCTTGGTTGTGCGGTATTGACAGGGGTATCACGCAAGAGCTTTATCGGCCACCTGTCGGGCCAAGAAGCACCCAAGGAACGCCTGCCGGGATCGCTTGCAGCCGGGTTGTGGGCAGTGGCCCAGGGCGTGCAAATCATCCGCGTCCACGATGTTGCGGCCACTAAACAGGCCCTCGCAATTTGGCAGGGCATCGCCGGGAGCGAAGACTGCGGGCATGGATAAAAGGGCGGGCGGAGTGCTTTCACCGCTGCGTCGAAGCCGCTACACTGATGCAAACGGCCGCTTCCGCCCTGACACGCGGGTGCCTGGAGACCGGTAAAAAGGATCATCATGACGGCACGTAAGTACTTCGGCACCGATGGCATTCGTGGCACCGCAAATACGGCACCCATGACGTCCGAAGTTGCGCTCGCCTGCGGTATGGCGGCGGGGCTTCAGTTCACGCGCGGGGCGCATCGTCACCGCGTGGTGATCGGTAAGGATACGCGGCTGTCGGGCTACATGTTGGAGCCCGCGCTAACGGCGGGTTTTATTTCCGTCGGCATGGATGTTGTACTGGTCGGTCCCCTGCCAACCCCAGCGGTGGCGATGTTGACGCGAAGCTTGCGTGCCGATCTTGGGGTTATGATTTCAGCCTCGCATAACCCTTACCAAGACAATGGCATCAAATTATTCGGTCCCGACGGTTTCAAGCTGTCTGACGCCGTTGAGGGCGCAATTGAAGCGCGGATGGAGGCGGGGTTCGATGATGCCTTGGCGTCGCCTGCCAAGCTCGGCCGTGCCATGCGCCTCGACGATGCGGTGGGACGTTACATTGAATATGTTAAGGCGAGCTTTCCGCGCGGGCTACGGCTTGACGGGCTGAAAATCGTCATCGATTGCGCTCATGGCGCTGCCTATAAGGTGGCCCCTACCGTGCTGCATGAATTAGGGGCGGAGGTGGTGTCTCTTGGCGTGCAGCCTAACGGCACCAACATCAACCAAAATTCGGGCTCCACCCACCCCGAAGTGATGTGTGATACCGTTCGCCGGGAAGGCGCCCATATTGGTATTGCGCTGGATGGTGATGCCGACCGGGTGCTGATGGCCGATGAAACCGGTGCGTTGGTGGACGGCGACCAATTATTGGCGGTCGTTGCGCATTCTTTGAGCGATGCGGGACTGTTACGTGGCGCGACCGTGGTGGCCACGGTGATGTCTAACCTGGGGCTTGAAGAATATCTTGCCGGTATTGACCTCACTCTGGTGCGGACCCAAGTGGGCGATCGCTATGTGGTTGAGCGCATGGTTGCCGATGGGTTTAACCTTGGTGGCGAACAATCGGGCCATATCGTGCTTGCAGATCATGCCACTACCGGCGACGGGTTGATGGCGGCGTTACAGGTTCTTGCCGTGCTGGTCGGCTCAGGTGGCCCTGCATCAAAAGTTCTGCATCCGTTTGAACCACGCCCTCAGCGGCTCAAAAGCGTCCATGTCGGGACAGGTCATCCGCTTGAAGCAGAATCGGTTAAACACGCTATTGCCGAGGCGGAAGCCCGCCTGGGCACGACCGGCCGGCTACTGATCCGTGAATCGGGAACCGAACCGGTGGTCCGCGTCATGGCTGAGGGGCCCGATGAGGCACTGATTTCCGGCATCGTCGAACAGGTGGCCGACGTTATCACAAGTGCCATCTCCAGCGCCGCACGTTAACAATGCGGGGCCGTGTCCTTATCGTCGCAGGCTCAGATTCCGGCGGCGGCGCCGGAATTCAGGCCGATATTAAAGCGGTCACCGCCCTTGAGGGCTTCGCCGCAACGGCCATCACCGCGCTGACAGCCCAAGACACCCTGACCGTTCATGGCGTCCATCCGATCCCACCCGATTTCATCGCCCGTCAGATGACGGTGGTGCTTGACGACATCGGTGCCGATGCCATCAAAACCGGTATGTTGGGCGATGCCGCGGTAATTAATGCAGTGGCCGATGTGTTGGCGGCTAAGGCGGGTAGTGTGCCGCTGGTGCTTGACCCGGTAATGGTGGCTAAAGGTGGTGCCCGGCTGTTGGATCCGGATGCCATCGAAGTCCTTAAAGCGCGTTTGCTGCCGCTGGCCTTCGTCATCACGCCGAATATTCCTGAAGCCGAAGCGCTGACCGGCCGTGTCATTGTGTCCCTCAACGATATGGAAGCCGCCGCCCGCGATCTCCTAGCTCTCGGCCCGCGCGCGGTGCTGATTAAGGGGGGGCATATGACGGGCGCTGAAGTGACCGATGTGTTGTTGGATGCAAGCGGCATCCGGCATTTTTCTAGTCCCCGTTTGGACAGTCGCCATACCCACGGCACCGGTTGTACGCTGGCATCGGCCATCGCTTGTGGGCTTGCGCAGGGGTTGGATCTGGCCGCTGCCACCGCCCGGGCGCGGGCCTATGTGGTGCGCGCCATCGAAACCGCACCGGGGTTGGGCGCCGGCCATGGCCCCCTTAATCACGGCCACACGGTGCGACAGTTTAAAGAGAGCGATTAAAGCGGCCAGACGATCAGCAACAGGGGGATGCTGATCGTCAGCACGATTATTTCGAGCGGCAGGCCAAGCCGCCAGTAATCGCCGAAATGATACCCCCCGGGTCCCATGACCAGAGTGTTGTTCTGATGTCCGATGGGGGTCAGGAAGGCGCAGGAGGCGGCGATGGCAACGCCCATCAGAAAGGGATCCGGATTGACGTTGAGGCTATTGGCCATGGCGATGCCGATAGGCGCCATCACGACCGCTGTGGCGGCATTGTTGATCATGTCGCTGAGCGTCATGGTCACCACCATTAGCAGGATCAACGCGATCACCGGAGATGCCCCTGCGGTAACGGCAAGCAGGCTCTGTGCCGCTAAGGCCGTTGCACCAGTGGTTTGGAGGGCGCCGCCGATTGGAATCATGGCACCGAGGAGCACCACGATCGGCCAATCCACTGCCTCGTAAATATCGCGAACAGAGACCAGATACATGATCACCATCAACCCTGCGGCAACGGCGAACGCCAGCGGCAGCGCGAGGATGCCGAAGGCCGCGGCGGCGATAGCAGCGGCAAATACGAACACCGCAAGGCCGGCCAAATGGACTTTGCCGATGGTGATGCTGCGCTGGACCAAGGGCAGACAGCGTAAGCGTGAAGCGGCTTCGGGTAGACGATCGGGATCACCCTGAAGCAGAAGGACGTCCCCGACCAGGAAGCGGAAGTTTTTTAGCCGCGTGCGAATCGGTTGCCCCTGGCGCGAGATGGCCAACAGGTTGGTGCCATAACGCCGGCGCAGACCGGAAGATTCAGCGGTTTGCCCGATGAGTGGTGAGCGCGGTGCGATCACCGCTTCCATGATGGCCAGATCCTCGGTGCCAAATAGTCCCCCCGGCTTGCGTTTGGGGCCGGCTAAACGCAGGTCAAGAGCCTTGCTCAGGACATCGATGGCTTCGGGATTGGCCTCGATCAATAATACATCGCCTGCCCTGATCTCCATACGTCGCCCGCTGATGGCAAAACGGCGCCCGCGGCGCATCACCTCAAGGATGGTGGCATCGAATTCCTCGGCCTGGTCATCGAGTTCGCGAAGTGTCTTGCCGACGGACGCGCTGCCCCGGGTTACCCGGACCTCACTGACATAGTTCTCGATACCGATGGACTCACTGGTCGATGGCGCTTGGCGGCGCGCCTTGGGCACTAGGCGCCAGCCGACCAGGGCGACGAAGGCGATGCCCCCCACTGCCACCGCGCCGCCAACAGGGGCGAAGTCAAACATGCCGAAGGGTTGCCCGTATGTCTCCTCGCGGATTATGGCAATGATAATATTGGGAGGCGTGCCGATCAGGGTTATGAGCCCGCCAAGAATTGAGCCGAACGACAGCGGCATCAGCACCTGGGCGGCGGATCGCTTGACCTTCTTGGCTGAGGCCAGCGCGGCCGGCATTAGAAGCGCCAGCGCGCCGACATTATTCATCACCGCCGATAGGCCTGCGGCCACGGCCGACATCATGCCGATATGGCCCTCGGGACGCTTAATTGGTGGCAAAAGGTACTTGGATACCAGGTCCACGGCACCGGCATTCTGTAGCCCCCGGCTGATGATCAGCACCAGGGCAACAGTGACAGTGGCGGGATGGCCGAAGCCGGCGAACATCTCGCGCACGGGGATCAGCCCAAGTAGGGCGGCGACCACCAGGGCGACGAAAGCGACCATGTCATAGCGCCAGCGTCCCCATAGGAAGAGACCGAAAGTGCCGATGAGAATGGCGGTAATCAGGATTTGGTCAGTGGTCAAGAGGGGCCCCCTTCATGTGGCGCAGTCTATGATTATGGTGATGCTCCTTCAATCCGGCCCGGCTCAGGCGGCCAGGGTGAGGACGCTTGAGTATCAAAGCCCGAAGTACCATGGCGCGACGGCGCTAAACACCAACCACAGTAATAACACCAGCGGTCCACCGACCCGCAGGAAGTCGCTGAAGCGGTAATAGCCGGGGCCCATGACCATAAGGTTGGTCTGGTAACCGATTGGTGTAGCGAATGAACAATTGGCGCCGAACAATATCGCCAGAATGAACGGCATTGGATTGACGCCTAGGCCCTGGGCGAGGCTGAGCGCGATCGGGGTGAACAAGATGGCGGTCGCGTTATTGGACAGCACATTGGTCAGTAATGCCACCAGTAGGAACAGCGCCGATAACAGCACCGTCGGTCCCACATCGCCAAGCGCCCCGATGATCCCATGTGCCAAATGGGTGGCGGCGCCGGTTTCCATCATCGCCACACCCAACCCCAGCGAAGCCGCGACCATCAGATAAATGCGCCGGTTGAGCGCATCGGCTGCTTGGCGCAGCGTCAGTACACGGGTGGCCAGCATCAGTACCACGCCGGTCAGCGCGGCGGCGGCGATCGGCAGCATGCCGGTGGCGGCGACCCCCACCGTGCCGGCGAAGATGGCCCCGGCCATTTTGGCAGCGCGGGCGGGAGGTAGTGGCTGGGTGGCGCCGTCGAGGAAGACGATGCCGCGATGGGTGCGTAAGGAATCGAGGGCTTCGCGCGTGCCCTGGATCACCAGCACATCGCCTTCGCGGATGATATTGCCGGTCAGTCGCCGGCGAATGACGCGAGAGCCCCGCTCCAACCCCAAGACCAGGCAATCGAAGCGGGCGCGGAAACCAATATTCTCTAGCGTTCGGCCGACCAACTGCGAACCGGGTGCGATCATCACCTCGGTCAACATCTGATCGCGGCCAAGCCAGGCTTTGCGTTCCTCCTCATCTTCGGGCAGGTATTCGCCGGACATGTTGAACATCAGATGCGGGTAATTGGCCTGGGCTTCGCCCAGCGCCTTCGCGGTCGCCATCACCACCAGGATATCCCCGGGCTTGATGATCAGGGCATCGAACGGCGGCACATATGAATGTTCATTGCGTTGCACCAGGATCAGACGTGCCCCGTTAATGCCCAGCACGTTGAACACGGCAGTTTCACCCACCAGCTTCGATTCTGCGCCGACGGTCAATTGGGCGACGAAGCGTCGGTGCGCGCCGGCGGTAAATCGTTCCATGGGCGAGGCCCGCTGGCGCAGCAATTTTGGCGCCACCACCGCCAGATAGATCAGACCCGCGGCCGCTAGAATCAGGCCAAATATCGTGAAATCGAAAAAACCGAGGGGTTTTTCACCCGCCTGAACCAGGGCGCCGGAAATCAATAGATTGGTTGATGAACCGATCAGCGTGGTCATGCCGGCCAGGATGGCGGCGAATGATAGGGGCATCATCACCGCGCTGGGTTTCAGTTGAAAGCGCCGGGCAATAGTTTTCAGGATCGGAATGAAGATCACTACGATTGGCGTGTTGTTGACGAAGGCACTGGCGATGAGCACCGTGGCAAAGGCAATGACGATGGCCAGCACCTTGCGGTCGCCGGTTATCGTCAGAAAAACCTTGAGCGCCCAGTCAAGCGCGCCGGCCCGCGATAGGCCCTGGCCCAGGACCAAAAGCGCCATCACGGCGATTAGTGCCGGGTTGGCGAAGCCTGCCAGCAATAGCCCGGTATCCACACGCTGGCGGCCGGGTAATGGAGCCATCGGCACCAATTCGAACAGCAGCACCAATGCCACGAGGACCACCAGCGAGGTGATCTCGGCGCGGAACCGTTCGGTGACGTAGCTGGCGATCGCCAAAACCACCAGGGCATAGGTTGCCCAAATATGAAAACTTGCCGCGATTGGACCGGACATCGCCACCTCCCGTGCGAAGGGCGGATAATACCGTCCCCCGGACACACTGGTAACCGCTCCCCGGTGAGGTACGGCGGGGATAATCTAGCCGGTATGGGGGGGCTGTGAAAGCCAGGCAAAATGGCCAGTGGGGCGAGTTAAAGCCGTAGGCACATGGCAGTCCTGCCGTAAGCGGGACACAAATGCCGGGAATCACATTGACGGCAAAGGAAATATCCGTAGTATCCGGCCCGGGCCACACCCCCCCAACGGGGCGCAACTATTCTGGAAGGAATAGCTATCATGAAGCCGCAAATCCGGCCGCGTAACCCGCGCTTTTCTTCGGGTCCCTGTGCAAAACGCCCCAATTGGTCCCTCGATAATCTTAAAGATGCCAGCCTCGGACGGTCCCACCGTTCGGCGGAGGGTAAGGCGCGCCTGAAAGAGGTCATTGACCGTTCACGCGCGATTCTCGGCGTGCCTGACGACTGGCGCATCGGCATCGTGCCAGCCTCCGATACCGGTGCTTTCGAAATGGCCATGTGGTCGTTGCTGGGGCCGCGCGGCGCCGATGTCTTTGCTTGGGAAAGTTTTGGATCGGGCTGGATAACCGATATTGCCAAGCAGCTCAAAATCGATGATCTGCGCACTTTTGAGGCCGGCTATGGTGAGCTTCCAGACTTTGGTCAAGCTGATCCTGCTCGTGACACCGTCTTTACCTGGAACGGGACAACTTCAGGGGCGCGCGTTTCTAATGCCGATTGGATCAGCGATGATCGCGAAGGGTTGACGCTGTGCGATGCGACGTCGGCTGTGTTCGCTATGGAGTTGCCCTGGGACAAGCTCGATGTGGTGACCTGGTCTTGGCAAAAGGTGATGGGCGGCGAAGCGGCCCATGGCATGCTGGTGCTGTCGCCCCGTGCTGTTGAGCGGCTGACCAGCTATACGCCGCCTTGGCCGCTGCCCAAGATTTTCCGCCTGACATCGGGGGGCAAGCTGATTGAGGGTATCTTCCGTGGTGAAACCATCAATACGCCGTCGATGCTCTGTGTCGAAGATGCACTCGACGGACTTAAATGGGCGGAAGAGATTGGCGGCCTCAAGGCGCTGATTGCCCGTTCCGAAGGTAACCTTGCGGCCATTAGAGATTGGGTCGCGCGCACCGACTGGGTAGATTTTCTGGTTGCTGATCCGACGACGCGGTCGTGCACTTCGGTCTGTCTCAAGATCGTGGCCCCCTGGTTTGAGAAACTTTCCGACGACCAGAAGGCGCAAGCACCGAAGGACATGGTCAAACTGCTGGAAAAAGAGGGCGCGGCCTTCGATATCGATGGCTACCGCGATGCTCCGCCGGGTTTGCGCGTCTGGGCCGGGGCGACCATTGAAGCGTCCGATCTCGAGGCCTTGTTCCCCTGGCTCGATTGGGCGGCTGAAACCATCGCCCAGGAAATTGGTGCCTAACACCTTTTGCTCTCCCCCTTTTATTTTGCCCTTTTATTTTGCCCTTTGATTTTGTGAGGATAAATACATGCCCAAGGTTCTCATTTCCGACGAACTGTCATCCGCTGCCGTTCAGATATTCAAGGAGCGTGGTGTCGATGTTGATTTCAAGCCAGGTATGAAACCCGACGAATTGCTGGCCTGTATCGCTGATTACGATGGCCTGGCCGTGCGTTCGGCGACGAAGGTCACCAAAGAAGTGTTGGCCAAGGCCACCAACCTGAAGGTGATCGGTCGTGCCGGGATCGGCGTCGATAATATCGATGTGGACGAAGCGACTGCGGGCGGGGTCATCGTTATGAATACGCCGTTTGGCAATTCCATCACCACCGCCGAACATGCCATCGCCATGATGTTTGCATTAGCCCGCGACATTCCCGCCGCCAATGAATCGACGCAGGCGGGTAAATGGGAAAAGAACCGTTTCATGGGCGTCGAATTGGCGGCGAAGACCCTTGGCGTATTGGGCTGCGGCAATATTGGGTCAATCGTTGCCGACCGGGGGCTTGGCCTCAAGATGAAGGTCGCTGCCTATGATCCTTATCTCACGCCTGAACGAGCCAAGGATATCGGCGTTGAAAAGGTGGAATTAGACGAGTTGTTCGCCCGTGCCGATTTTATCACCCTTCATACGCCGCTCACCGATTCGACCCGCGATATCATCAATGCGGCGGCGATTGCCAAGATGAAAGATGGTGTGCGTATTATCAATTGCGCGCGCGGTGAACTGGTGGTGGAAGCGGACATGGTGGCGGCGCTCAAGTCGGGCAAGGTTGCGGGCGCAGCCTTTGACGTGTTCCCCAAGGAACCGGCCAAGGAAAGCCTCTATTTTGGCCTCGAAAATGTCGTGTGCACACCCCATCTCGGGGCCGCGACGACCGAGGCCCAGGAAAATGTTGCCCTTCAGGTTGCCGAACAGATGTCGGATTACCTGATGACAGGTGCGGTGGTTAACGCGCTGAATATGCCTTCGGTGTCTGCCGAGGATGCACCCAAGCTCAAGCCCTATATGAAGCTGGCGGAGGATCTGGGCGCCTTCACTGGACAGTTGGCGCGGGACGGATTTGATTCCGTCACGATTGATTACGATGGTCATGTGGCGGAACTCAACACGCGGCCGCTGACAGCTATTGTGCTCAAAGGGCTGCTGTCGCCTCTGATGGATACCGTCAATATGGTCAATGCGCCGGTTATCGCGCGTCAACGCGATATCGATGTAACCGAGGCGACCCACGAACGCTCCGGCGATTACCACACCTTGATCCGTGTGACGGTTGAAGGGAAGGGGGGCAAACGGTCAATTTCCGGCACGCTGTTCGGTGGTGACAAACCGCGCGTGGTAGAGATCAACGGCATCCCCCTCGAGGCTGAGATCGGCCAGCATATGCTGTTTGTTACCAATCAGGACAAGCCGGGGTTCATTGGCTCTCTTGGCCAAGCCTTAGCGGCAGCGGGGATCAACATTGCGACGTTTGGTCTTGGTCGATTGAAGTCGGGGGGTGATGCGGTAGCGCTGGTCAATACCGACGATGCAGTGGATGATGCTACTCTCGACAAGGTGCGGGCCCTGCCCCATGTGATGCAGGCTGAAGCCCTCAATTTTTAGATCAAAAACGCGTCCTGCCCTGATGGTGGCAGCGCGAGAGAACGAGTGGTGCCATGAACGACGTCAACGGCAAAGGCCTTCTGCCCCCGGGGATGAATGACATCTTGCCGCCTGAGGCAGGTTTTGAGACGGCGACGGTCAATCGTTTGCTCGGGGTGTTCCATGCCCATGGATATGCTCAGGTCAAGCCACCCCTGGTGGAGTTCGAGGCGAGCTTGCTTGCCGGGGCCGGCACCGCCATGACCCAGCAGACCTTCCGGCTGATGGATCCAGTGAGCCATGCCATGCTGGGCCTACGAGCCGATATGACATTACAGGTAGCGCGCATTGCCACCACCCGGCTTGCCCATGAAGCGCGACCCCTGAGGCTATGCTACGCCGGGCAGGTGCTGCAGGTATCGGGGAGCCAAATGCGGCCTGAGCGCCAGGTCGGCCAGGCGGGAATCGAATTGATCGGTGCCGAGAGCGCGCGGGCCGATGTCGAGGTCATTGCCCTCGCGCATGAAGCACTCTCCGCCATTGGAATCGAAGGCCTATCGGTAGACCTGAACGTACCAACCTTGGTTCCGGCGATTTGCACGGCGCTTGACCTTGATGAGGCGGAAACGGTTAAGGTTCGCGCAGCCCTAGACAGTAAGGATGCGGGCGCGGTCGCGGCGCTTGGTAATGGTGCGTCAAACCTGCTCGCAGGCCTTCTTAAGGCTGCGGGTCCAGCCGAGATGGCGCTCACAGCGCTAGCCGCATTTGATTTACCTGATACTGCGGCAGCGGCTTGCGCCTCTCTCACGGAGATTGTCGCGCTCTTATCAGAACGGGTGCCGGGCATCCGGTTGACCGTCGACCCTGTTGAAAACCGGGGCTTTGAGTATCATACCGGTATTGCTTTCGTGCTGTTTGCACTGGGGGCGCGCGGCGAATTGGGCCGTGGTGGGCGGTATTTGGCGGGTGGTGCGGGCGTGCCCAACGGCGCCGAATCTGCGACCGGTTTTACCCTGTTCATGGATACGGTCATTGGCGCGCTACCTGCGGCGCAAATGCCTGAGCGTGTCTTTGTGTCGCTTGAGGATGCCACCGCTGCAGCTCAGTTGAGGGCTGACGGTTGGATTATCTTCGCTGGGCTCAATGCGGTGGCGGATTTGGTCGCCGAAGCACGGCGGTTGGAATGCACACATGTTTATAAAAATGGCCGCGTCATTGCAGTCGTGGACGCCTGAGGGCGAGGGAGTAAAATATCATGGCCAATGTTGCCGTGGTCGGCGCCCAATGGGGTGATGAGGGCAAGGGTAAGATCGTTGATTGGCTGTCTGAACGCGCCGATGTGGTCGTGCGTTTCCAGGGCGGCCACAACGCTGGTCACACCCTGGTCATCAACAATGAGGTCTATAAGCTGAGCCTGTTGCCGTCAGGCGTCGTGCGCCCCGGCAAGCTAAGCATCATAGGCAATGGCGTGGTGGTCGATCCTTGGGCGCTACTGGATGAAATTGCGGCGATCACCAAGCAAGGTGTCAAGATCTCGCCAGAGACCCTGTTATTGGCAGATAATGCTGCCCTGATCCTGCCGCTCCATTGTACCCTCGATGCCGCATTGGAAGAGGCCAAGGGCCGAGATAAGATCGGCACCACAGGGCGCGGTATTGGTCCGGCCTATGAGGATAAGGTGGGCCGCCGTGCTGTGCGGGTCTGTGACCTGGCCGACCGTGCCTGTCTTGAATCGCGGCTCGATCAATTATTGTTTCATCACAATGCATTGTTGCGGGGACTCGGGGCTGAGGAAGTCAAGCGCGGGCCGTTGCTCGAAAGCTTGATAGAGGTCGCGCCGAAGATTCTTCCCTTTGCCGGTCGAGTCTGGGAGCGGCTTTATGAAGAACGCCGCAATGGACGCCGTATCTTGTTCGAGGGTGCGCAGGGTGCGATGCTTGATGTGGATCATGGCACTTATCCATTTGTTACTTCTTCCAACACCGTGGCGGGCCAAGCGGCCGCAGGGGCAGGCGTTGGGCCGCGTGCACTGGATTACGTGCTCGGCATTACCAAGGCATACACAACCCGTGTCGGTGCTGGGCCATTTCCGACTGAGCAGGAAAATGCAGTCGGTGAACGGTTGGGCGAACGTGGCCATGAATTTGGTACCGTCACAGGACGCAAGCGTCGTTGTGGCTGGTTCGACGCGGTGATGGTGCGCCAGGCCGTCCGTACCGGCGGCATTAGCGGTATTGCGTTGACCAAGCTCGATGTCCTCGATGGTTTTGAGGAACTCAAGATCTGCGTTGGCTACACCCTGGATGGTGAAAAGCTCGATTATTTTCCAAGCTCAGTGTCAGGTCAGGCCGCAGTGGTGCCCGTATGGGAGCGCTTTGAGGGATGGTCCGAAAGCACCGAGGGCGCACGGTCCTGGGCCGATTTGCCGCCTTTGGCGGTTAAGTACGTGCGGCGTATCGAAGAATTGATCGCGGCCCCCGTGGCGCTGTTGTCTACCAGCCCCGAACGGGAGGATACAATCTTGGTCCGCGATCCTTTTGCGGATTGATCGGATTCGCGCAATTTAACTCAAATCCCTTGTATTTCCTTGGTTTTTCGACGGATCATTAACGATCCGTTGGTGATTCATCCATAGATTGCTTCATGGATATTACCTATTCCGTGAAGGCAAATATGGTTAGCTCCCGTGCCATGGCGGTCCGGGCTTCGGGCGGCTCAGATGCCGCATCGATTGTTCTCAAGGGCCGCTACGAAATCGCCTATGAGCCTCTGCCCGAAAAATTCGGCGCACCGGGGACTCTGCCCTATGGCGTGCACGATCTGCTCAACCCTGACCGGGCTCTTTTTGCATTGGTCTGCAACCCTGAATTACCACCGCGCGCCAACGCCTTGGAAAAACTCCAAGATTGTCCTTCCCGCGCACTCCTGCGCCTGCTCGATTATGGGGCAGTGCCTTGGCCCGAAACCAGCGATCACCGTTTCATCCTCATCTATGAATGGCCCGAAGGCACCAAATTGGTGCCGAGCATGGACAGGGAATTTGAGCCCATGCCCGAAGCCGATATTATTAACCGCGTCATCGCGCCGGTTACGGGCTTGCTGGACAATTTTGCAACTATGGGCATGACCCACGGGACCATCAATCCCACGAATATGTTCACCACAGTTGATGATACAAGCCAGATCATCGTGGGGGAGAATGCCTCGGCACCGCCTTGGTACCATCAGTCGGCGGCCTTTCTACCGATCAATTTAGCCCAGGCCATGCCGGCCGGGCGCGGTGCCGGTACCATTGCTGATGATATTTATGCACTCGGTGTATCGGTGTTGATGTTGATTCTTGGCAAAGATCCTGCTGTGGGGCGTACGGACGCGGAACTGCTGGAAGCAAAAATAGAACGCGGCTCCTTCATCACATTGGCCGGACACACTCGTGTGCCCGCGGTGTTAAGAGAACCCCTGAGGGGTATGCTGGAAGACCGACCAGAAATGCGTTGGCAGATTTCCGACCTGCACGCGTGGCTAATCGAACGGCGTCTCAAAAGTTCCCATCACGCACAGGTCGAACGTGCTCAGCGCGCGTTCACGCTCAACGGCAAGTCATTTCATCATCCGCGTACGCTTGCCCAGGAACTGGCGATAAGTTGGGAATCGGTGCAGTTCAAGGACAAGGGGCATGAAATCCTCACTTGGGCACGTCGTGGGATTTGCGATGACACTGTTGGCGATGCCGTTCTTAACGCCATGGAAAATAGTGAGCGTACCAGCGGTGGTAACGGCAGCGTCAATCCGGCCTTCATAGCGCGTCTTGCGATGGCGCTCGATCGCAAGGCGCCGGTCCGCTATCGGCATATTGCCGCGCATCCGGATGGTTTTGGCGTGTTGTTGGCGACCAAGTTCATTGAAACCGATTCTGTTCGCGACATTACAGAAGCGATCTTAGAAGATCTTCCAGGATTTTGCCTGCGCACCCATAGAGATGATGATTCAGGAATTAGTAATAATAAGGTCGCCAGTAAGTTTGGACGATTGATGCGCGTTATTAAAAACACACACATCGGATTTGGCATTGAGCGCTGTCTCTATGAAATGAACCCCTATCAATATTGCCGCTCTCCCCTCGTGGTGAAACAGAAGGTCATGCAGATCGGCGATCTTCTGCCGGCGCTGGAGAGAGTATCTAGCGAGTCGCATAAGGGGCCGCCGTTCGATCGGCATATTGCGGCCTTCATTGCCGCGCATCTGAAAGTTGAATTGCAATCCATGCTGGCCTTGGCCAGTGACCCTCGGGATTCGGAACGTGCCGCGCTTGGCATGTTGGGGGTTCTAGCGACCTTGCAGGCTCAGGTGGACCGGAAACCCTATCCGGGCGTGGCCCGCTGGCTTGCCAAGTATCTTAGGCCGACGGTGGAAAGCTTCCGTCATAAGATGTGGCGGGAAAAGGTGGAAAGCGAATTGCCCAATTTGATCGGTCGTGGCGATATCACGTCGCTTTACATCTATCTGGCCAATGGTGAAATACGTCAGCATGACCGTAATGGTTATGCCGAAGCCATCGCGGAATACGCGAGATTGGCCGCGGAAAAATCTTTCCTCAATAGCTTTGGTTTGAACGACCCCAACCGTGTTCAGGAATACGGTCATCAACTTGCGGCAGGGTTGGCCGGACTGGTTAGCCTCGTTGCTATGGCTTTCAGTTTCT
>JBLHLO010000014.1:0-15046 GCA_047621105.1 Alphaproteobacteria bacterium | reverse complement strand
TCACGCTTGTTTTGCCGGCCATCATCAGCTGTACCGGTTTGATCTTGGAGATGTCCTTTATTTCCTGGCGCCAGGCCTCCTTGGGATGCGCCAGTATCTTGCCGGAGCGGTCGACGATCGCGGCATGTCCTTTGCGGCCAAAAGCAATGGAGCGCTGTAGCTTGGCGATGAATTCGGTCCCGAGCGCGCCAAGGGCAATCCGCCCGTTGCTGAGCCGTTGCGTCATGTAGATGGTTGGCCGGCCGGCGCCATCCGCAATAACGTTTGAGAAGGATAGCTTGGGGCTCGTGTTCTTTTGAGCCCAGAGCATAATCGATTTGGGGGCTGCTACTTTGACGTCTTCAAGGTTTAGGGCACTGAGGAGCTTTCCATCTTTATCGATCAGGCAGAAGTGGCGGTATCCGAATTCACGCGCCAGGGGTGCAAGTTCTTTTAGTGCGATTGCCCCTTCTGTGCCGCGCACCAACATGCGAAATGCGGATTCGGTGTCATGGACATAGCGATCCAGTGCCGCTGTCATATTGCGTGCAATAAGAAGATGTTTTTCCTCGACGGCCGATACTTCGCGTTGAAGTGCATCACGCGCGATCCAAACACCGAGGCAAAAAACCGGGACCGTAGCGATCAGTGTAAATGCAGCGAATAGGACGCGTCTTAGACGGAATCCCTTCATGGCAACTGACCTGTTTTAATTCACTGCAGTATTAAGTGAGAGTGTTAACTAAAAATTAACGTAGGGGTTCCCCTTAAGTTTAAGTGATTTCAATGAGTTGGGGGAGTTTGAGGGAGGGTAATCAGTAATTTCCCCGGTGAGCGGCCTGATTTTTACTCGCGTTATGGGTGTTGGCAATCTCGCGGATCAGTTTGGTCAGGATCGCTGCGTTAAAGTCTTTAAACCCGCCGGCCGGGATCGAGAACGCGCCAGGACCACCGATGACATTGTCGAGAAAGAAGATATCAAGACCTGGAAAATTGGTCAGAATCGGTAATCCATTAATGGTGATGCCCTGGGAGACCGCTTGATCGCGTCCGAGCGATGCCGGTACGCCCCGGTTGGTGGGGCCATCGCCCGAGATGTCGATGACCCGCCGTGTCCCCCGGTAGGTGTTGGATAGCATCGCATTGGTGCCGAACAAAATAGCATTGCCGACGGCGGTGCCGCCGGAAAACAATTCGCGTGGGCTTTGTTCCAACCGTGTGGCGAAGGCTTCGACCGATGCCTTGCTGCTGAGTACCGTCCAGTTGACGATCGGCACCTGCAGGAATGGCCCGGTCCATTCCACGTACATCACTGCAATTTTGCGCAGGGGACCAGAACCGATAGCGCTGATGACGCGCGGGTTACGAAAGGCGCGGGCATAGCCCAGGCGCTGCAGTAGAAATTCATCGTCGTCG
The DNA here is from genome assembly GCA_047621105.1 of Alphaproteobacteria bacterium. Taxonomy (GTDB): domain Bacteria; phylum Pseudomonadota; class Alphaproteobacteria; order SMXQ01; family SMXQ01; genus WHSO01. The sequence goes on along the minus strand of JBLHLO010000014.1, from coordinate 13,651 downwards.
ATGCTGCCTGAGGCATCCACCATCAGCACCAGTTCGAGATCGACCTTTTCCTGGGCGCTTACTGCAGAGGGCGCGGTCCAGAGCAGCATGCCGGCAAGCAATCCGAATAACATAGTGCGGGTAAGGCGGAGGAGCGCGAACATTGGGCGACTCTACGAACGTGCATGTGGGCGGTCTAGGAAAATAACGATGCGTGAATGGTTAAGTTTTACGCGGGGGTCAGGGTCGGTCCAGTAGGGCTTCGAACCATTTGAGGCTGGCCATGATCTGATCAAGGTCGTGGTCTAGCCAGGCAACCAAGGGATCCCCATCACCCGCTTCCTCGGCCCGGCGGGCACGCAAACTAGCAAGGCGCGCCAATTCCCCTTCCAGCGCATTGGTAATCAGCGCCACTTGGTCGCCGCGGCGTTCGGTGGGGAGCAACTCGAGAAAACGCATCTTAAGTGCGACCACAAGCTTGTTGATGTCGTTGAACGGTGTGCGCACGGTGGCCAGCAGTAGGGAATCTAACTCGCGACGTCCATCGTCGGTGATGGTTAGCCTTGTATCGGGGCCAATGGCTTCGCCGCGCCAGGCGCCGCCGCCGACCGGCGCGATCAGCCCCTCTGCGGCGATCAACTGGATCGAACTGCCCATGAGGTCAAGGTTAGGCCCCATGACATGGCTGGTGAAATCGCGAATGGCCGCGGCGAGCAGGGCATAGGCCAAGGGCTTTTCCGCGAGCATACCTAGCGCGGTGAGGCGGATCGCCTCCTTCGGCATAAGAGAATGGTCGGGATACATCTTTTCCCAGTGTCCCCGGAATGGCCCTGTTATGGGCTCTTTATTGCCCGTGCCTCAGGCTGCGGAGGCGCGGGTCGATATCTCAAGCCGCGCCCAAACTTCACGCAGCGCGTCAACCAATGCCCGCATCATATCATCACTGTGGAATGGTGTCGGGGTAATACGGAGCCGTTCTGTGCCTCGCGGTACGGTCGGATGGTTGATGGGCTGGATATAGATGCCGTGATGGTCGAGTAATTCGTCCGAGGCAAGCTTGCACAGCCGGGGGTCGCCGACCAAGATCGGGACGATATGGGATTCGGAATCCATCACCGGCAGATTTGCCTCATGCAGCAGACGTTTCAGGGCCGCGGCACGCTCCTGATGGCATTCACGTTCGGTGTTTGATGATTTGAGGTGACGCACACTGGCAAGGGCCGCCGCCGCGACTGCAGGCGGCAGTGCCGTGGTGAATATGAAGCCTGGTGCGAAAGAGCGCACGGTGTCCACCAGCGCCTCGGAGCCGGTGATATAGCCGCCCATGACGCCGAATGCTTTGGCCAGGGTGCCTTCGATCACCGTTAGCCGATCCATGATGCCTTCGCGCTCGGCGATGCCGCCACCGCGGGGGCCGTACATGCCGACCGCGTGGACTTCATCAAGATAGGTCATGGCGCCCGCGTCTTCGGCCGCGGTGCAGATTTCGTTTAATGGGGCGATGTCGCCGTCCATGGAATAAACCGATTCAAAAGCAATCAGCTTGGGGGCCGCAGGGTCATCTGCAGCCATTAATTGCCGTAGGTGTTCGACGTCATTGTGACGGAACACGCGTTTTTCAGCGCCTGAATGTAGAATGCCCTGGATCATCGAGGCGTGATTGAGCGCATCGGAATAGACAATGCAGCCTGGTAACACCCGGGCAATGGTACTGAGGGTTGCTTCGTTGGAGATGTATCCTGAGGTAAAGATCAGTGCCGCATCTTTGCCGTGCAGGTCGGCGAGTTCTTTTTCCAGCAGGACATGATGATGGTTGGTGCCGGAAATGTTGCGGGTGCCACCGGCACCGGCGCCGGACAGGTGTATGGCTTTCTCCATGGCGGCCATCACCGCAGGATTTTGGCCCATGCCGAGATAGTCATTAGAACACCAAACGATCACGTCGCTGGCGTGGGTGCCGTCGCTATCTTTCAGGTGACGCCGCGCGCGAGGAAATTCGCCCGCCTTGCGCTCAAGGTCGGCAAACACGCGGTAATTGCCCTCGGCCTGAAGCCGGGTAATGGTATTAGCAAAATGACTTTCGTAATCCATACGGTTTTCCCTGGTGGGCCCTTAAGCGCCCAAAGGTGAATCTAACATAGGGCCCCGGATTTCTGCCACCAGTCCTTGGAAATCCTGGCCTAGCAACGCTTGCTTAATACCCAATTAACCATGCCCCGTCACGCCTTCAAGGCTATTTACGGCCTCAATTTACGGTGAGGTTGGGGCCAACCGCGCTGAGCGCCTCGGTGAAGCGGTCAAACATGGTATCGATTTCGGCCGCGGTGATGATGAGTGGTGGCGCAAAAGCGAGAGAATCCCCCATTGCGCGGTGGATCAGCCCGGCTTGCTGGGAAGCGAGGGCGAGGCGCGCCCCGGCGCCCAGGGCGGGATCGAAGGGTTGCTTCGTGGCCTTGTCGGCGACGAGTTCGACGGCACCGATCAGACCAATACCACGGGCTTCGCCGACCAGCGGGTGATCGCCAAGCGCGCCAAGCCGCGCCTGGAAATGGGGCATGACGGCGCGTACTTGGGCGAGGATATCGCGTTCTTGATAGATGTTCAGGGTCTCAAGCGCCACAGCCGCAGGCAAAGGATGGGCCGAATAGGTAAACCCATGGCCGAAACTGCCTATTTCGGCGCTCTTATCGGCGATCGCTTGATAAATTTCGTCGCTGATCAGCAAGGCCGAGATGGGCGCATATCCTGCCGATAGTGCCTTAGCCAGGACCATCATGTCGGGTTGGATATTATAGGTTTCGCAACCGAACATATTGCCGGTGCGGCCAAAGCCGCAGATGACTTCGTCGGCAATCAGCCACACACCGTGCTTTTTCAGCACCGGTTGGATGTGATCAAAATAGCCGGCGGGCGGCACAATAACCCCGCCGGCCCCCATGACCGGTTCCGCAATCATTGCGGCAACGGTATCGGCGCCTTCGGCGGTGATCAGTTCATCGAGTTCGCGGGCGAGGCGTTCGGCAAATTGCGCTTCGCTTTCGCCAGTTTTGCCTTCGCGGTAAAAATGGGGACAGCCAGTTTGGCGCATCGGTGCGAGCGGTACGTCAAAGGCGGTTTGGTTGACAGGCAGGTTGGTCAATGATGCGGCGGCAATAGTGACGCCGTGATAGGCCCGCTTGCGGGCGATAATTTTTTTCTTATGTGGGCGCCCTAGGGCATTATTGGCGTACCAGCAGAGCTTGATAGCGCTATCGACTGCTTCTGATCCTGAATTAGCGAAGAATACGCGGGCAAAGGGGGCAGGCGCCATGGCGATCAGCCGTTCGGCCAGTTCGATCGCCCCGGGATGGCTCTTGCCGCCGAACAGGTGATAAAACGGCAGCGCACCCATCTGGCGCGCCGCCGCCGCCGCCAGGCGCGATTCGGAAAAGCCAAGTGCGCAACACCACAATCCGGCCATGCCTTCGATATAGTCATGCCCTTCGTCGTCAGAGACATGCACCCCTTGGCCCTTTGTGATGACCATTGGCCCCGTCCGTTCGTGGGCGCGCAAATTCGTATAAGGATGCAGCACCGCCCGCGTATCGCGAGCGGCCAAACTGTTCGGGGTGGCGGAAGGAGTATTGGTGGGTGGCTTAGGTGCGGCCATAAGCATCCTCGAGGCGGACGATATCGTCCTCGCCGAGGTAGCTGCCCGACTGAACCTCAATCAGGTGCAGGGGCTCAGTCCCACGGTTTTCAAGCCGGTGCGCGGCGCCGATGGGGATATAGACCGACTGGTTGGCTTTGATCTCAAGCGCCTCATCGTCGCGGGTAACATTGGCCATGCCAGAGACAACAACCCAATGCTCAGCCCGTTTGCCGTGTTTTTGCAGGCTGAGCCGCCCGCCGGGATTGACCGTGATGCGTTTGACCTGGAAATCTTTTTCGCCGTCGATCACTTGGAAGCTTCCCCAGGGGCGATAGACAGTAGTATGTGCACTGGCTTCACGGCGGCCATCCCGGTTTAGTTTTTCGACCACCGCCTTGACGTCCTGGGCGGCGTGTTTGGCGGCCACGAGCACCACATCGTCGGTGGCGACCACCACCACGTCTTCAAGACCGAGCACGGCGACTAATGGTTTTTCACTGCGCACATAGGAGCCGGTGACATCGCGCACCACGACGTCGCCGCGCAGAACATTGCCGCTGGTATCTTTCTTGCTGATTTCCCACAGTGCAGTCCATGAGCCAATGTCGGACCAGCCCATATCGGCGGGGACGATTGCGCCCTTTTCGGTTTTTTCCATGACCGCATAATCAATGGAAATATTGGGGGCCGCAGCCAGGCCCTTTTGATCGAGACGTATAAAATCAAGATCGTGGTCGGAGCCATCCAGCGCGGCACGCGCCGCTTTGAGGATGGCCGGGTTGAGCCGTTCCAACTCATCCAGGTAGGCCTGGGCGCCCATTAAGAAAATGCCGGAGTTCCAAAAATGCTGTTTGGATTTAAGGTAGACCTCCGCGGTTTTGACGTCCGGCTTTTCGCTAAACCGATCGAGCGTGAAACAGCCCTTGAATCCTTGGAGGGCTGTGCCGCGTTCGAGGTAGCCGTATCCAGTTTCCGCATGCGTGGGCACGACGCCGAACGTGACCAGATATCCGGCACGTGCGGCGGGTAAAGCCGTCTCAACGGCGCGCTGGAATGCATCGTGTTTGGTGATGACGTGATCGGCCGGGGCCAAAAGCATGATGCCTTGGGCATCGCGTTCAACCACCATCAGGGCGGCGACGGCAGCGGCGACGGCGGTGTTGCGTCCAACGGGCTCCAGTACGATGGCTTCAGGGGCGGTGCCGGCATTGCGTAATTGTTCACCAGCGATGAAGCGGTGGTCGTCATTGACGATGACGATGGGTGATGCAAACAGTGGACCGTCAAGCCGCTTGGCGGCGTCGGCCAGCATAGTGCCGTCGGATTCAAGGGCCATGAATTGCTTGGGAAAAAGGCCGCGCGACATGGGCCACAAGCGGGTCCCCGTGCCCCCCGCGAGCAATATCGGCCAAACCTGCCGCCCTGCTGTGTCTTGTTTGGCCATTCTGCCGTCTCCGTGCTGTGAAGCCGCCTTTGCTAGCGCAATTTTCGGCCCTCCACAAGGGTGGCTGGGCCTTTGCGCCCATTGGAAACCATCTGATTAGGGGTGGGAAGGGCCTCTAAAACAATGAGTTGCTGGTATTGGTGCCCGGCTTGTGGTTATCCTTCGGTATTCTTGGAATAGGGGCCGATAACTAGAAAAGTAGGCACACCATGGCGCTCAAAGACATCCTCGTTCATATGGATTCCTCACCGGCGACGCCGTCGCGGCTTGATTATGCGATCCGGCTCGCTCAGAAGCATGAAGCCCATCTTGCGGCACTCTATGTGGTCGCTATCGCGCCCATTCACCAATATACTGAGGCCGACCTTGGGCCTGAGCTGATTGAAGCCCATGACAAGTTCATGCGGGAATCAGCGGCCCAGGCCAAGGACATCTTCGACGAAAAGACCCGTTCGGCGGGATTATCGGCAGAATGGCGCCAAGCCGAGGGGGCGGTCCCTGAAATGGTGACGCTCCATGCACGCTACGCCGATATGGTGGTGCTTGGCCAGCGTATGAAGGATCGGCTTGATGCCGGAGCGGCGCCAGAACTACCAGACCATGTGGTGCTTGATGTTGGCCGCCCGGCGTTGGTGGTGCCCCATGCCAAGGTGCCGGACACGGCGGCTGATCGCGTGTTGCTCGCCTGGAATGCGACGCGTACTGCGGCGCGCGCCGCCAATGATGCGTTGCCGATTCTCGAAGTGGCGAAGGACGTCTTGATCATGGTCATCAATCCCGAACCCGGGATTATGGGCCACGGTGACGTGCCCGGGGCTGACATTGCCACCCATCTCTCTCGTCACGGCGTCAGGAGTGACGTGGTGCAGGTCAATACCGACCGCAACAGCATCGGTGACGAGTTGCTCAAGCAGATCGCCGCGTTTAACGCCGACTTCATGGTGATGGGATCTTACGGTTCGTTCCGGCTGCGTGAGTTGGTTTTCGGTGGCGTCACACGGCGCATCCTTGCAGCCATGACAGTGCCAATCTTCCTGTCTCGGTAAAGCTACATGGGCCTTCGCGCTGAATTTCTGCGCGCGCGTTAGCGCGCGATAGCGCGTGGGTCGAGCGCGTCCTGAAGCCCGTCACCGAGGAAGTTGAAGGCGATCACCGTCAGGAAGATCAGTTGCCCCGGCCAGAATACCAACATCGGTGTGCTCCAGATCAATTCCTGGGCGCCGGTCAGCATGTTGCCCCAGCTGGCGATCGGCGGTTGAATGCCAAGGCCGAGAAAACTCAGCACCGATTCCAGCAAGATCACATTACCCACCGATAGCGTCGTGGCGACGATAATAGGTGAGACGACATTGGGCAGGATATGAACGGTCATGATTCGCAACGGCCCCGCGCCGGCAACAGTGGCGGCCATGACATATTCGCGTTCGCGGACACTGAGCGCTGCGCCGCGCACCAACCGCGCCACAGTGGTCCAGCTGACCAGGGCGATGATGATCACCATGCGGTAAAGACTGACATCGGAATCCTTGGCAAGTGATTCGGGAAGGCCCAGTTTCGTCAAGTCAACAGCGGCCAGCACGATTAACAGGGGGAGTAGGGGCAGGGCGATGACGCCATCGGTGATGCGCATCAAGAAGGCATCGAACTTGCCGCCGTAATACCCAGCAATTAGTCCAATAATGGTGCCGATCACTGCGGAAGCAAGTGCGGCGGCGATCCCCACCATGAGCGACACGCGCCCCCCATAAAGAAGTCGCGCCAGGAGATCGCGACCCAGTTCATCAGTACCCAGTGGGTGGGCAGTGGAAGGGGCAAGTAAACGCAGCGACAGATTGACTGCATTGGCGTTGACCCCCGTGGCCCATTCATAAATTGGTGCGGCCAGGGCGAGCGTGGCCAGCACCACCAATACCAGTGCTGAACCAAGCGCCAGGCGGTGTTCTAGGAAACGCCGGGTGAATAGGGTGATCATGCCGGTGGGCTGTGCTTGGTAGGCGGTGGCGGGCATGGCTGGCAGGGTCATGACCGTCCCCCGCTGCTGCCCGCGCCGGTGGCGTAGGAAATGCGCGGATCAAGCCAGGCGTAAGCAATGTCGGCGGCAAGGTTTGCCACAAGTGTGACCGCGGTTGCGAACAGTAGCGTGATCAGTGCCATGTTGTAGTCGTTGCCCATGATCGAATCGAAGATCAGTTTCCCCATGCCGGGATAAGCGAACATGGTTTCGGTAATCAGGGCACCTGAGAACAGTGTCCCGAACGAAAGCGCGACGACGGTGATCACGGGAATCATGGCATTCCTAAGTGCATGGTGCCAAACCACCCGTGCCGGTCGCGCGCCTTTGGCATAGGCCGTGCGGATATAGTCCTGGCGTAGCACTTCGATCATGGCGGCACGGACAAAACGGGTATAGGTGCCGATTGAGAAAACGGTGAGTGCCGTGACAGGCAATACCATATGACGCAGGCGATCGACAAAGCCGCCGCCGATGGAACTGATGCCGGAAGCGGGCAATATTGGCACCAGTACCGAAAATACGATGATCAGCATCAACGCCAACCAAAAGATCGGAATGGAAATACCAGCGAAACAAAACAGGTTGATGGCGTGATCGGTGCGCGTGTTTTGGTTGATCGCAGCATAGACCCCCGCGGGTACGGCAATCGCAATCGACAGCACGAAAGACAGGCCCATCAGATAGACCGAGTTGATTAAAAATGTCGGCATGACGTCGAGAACAGGCCGCACATGTAAACGCGAATTACCGAAATCACCGGTAAGCGCCGCTGTCAGCCAATTGAGGTAGCGTTCTGTGAGCGGCCTGTCGAGGCCATAGACGGCGCGCAGACGTGCCGCATCGGCCGGGGTCAGGCGCGGGTCTGAATTGATCATTAAGTCGATAGGGTCACCCGGCATTAAGCCAATCAAGCCATAGATGATGAATGACATGAGCGCGATCACCACTACCGATTCACCAAGCCGCTGGGCAATGTAACGGATCATGGCAGAGGCCCCGGTTCAGCTGCCGGCATTGGTTCTGGATTATGGCAAGCGATACGCCGGCTCTCACCGTAATCGACTAATGGGGGCATGCTCACGCGGCATTGATCAAGCGCCCGCGGGCAGCGGGGATGAAACGGGCAGCCTGTGGGCGGGTCGATCGGGCTTGGTACATCGCCCGGTGGGCTTGTGCGGGGCGCGCGCTTGCCCGCACCCGGCACTGGCACCGCATCCATCAGTGTGCGGCTGTAGGGATGGTATGGATGGGCGAAGAGGTCTTCTCGCGGCGCGATTTCCACCACGTGACCGAGGTACATCACAGCGACGTTATCGGCAAAATAATCGACCACAGCGAGGTCGTGTGTAATGAACAAGAATGCAAGGCCGCGCGCTTCCTGAAGGTCTTTCATCAGGTTGAGTATTTGGCTCTGAATCGAAACGTCGAGCGCCGATAAGGGTTCATCGGCAATAATCAATTCCGGTTCCACCACGAGCGCGCGGGCGATGGCGATACGTTGGCGTTGGCCGCCCGAAAATTCATGGGGATAGCGATCGCCATCCCTGGGGTCGAGCCCGACCTGGGTCATCGCTTCGATTACCCGGGCGCGTCGCTCGGCCTTATTGCCCATGTCATGGATGACAAGAGGTTCCCTGATGATGGTGGCAACCGGGAGACGCGGGTTGAGGGACCCAAAGGGGTCTTGAAATACCATTTGCATAGCGCGGCGCGCGGATTTGAGGGGCTTGCCTTTCAGTGCTGCAAGATCTTCGCCCTTGAATAGGACCCGGCCCGCGTCGGGCGTATAGAGGCGGGCAATGGTGCGTGCGGCTGTGGTCTTGCCGCAGCCTGATTCGCCGACCAGCGCCAGCGTACGCCCGGCTTCCAAGGTGATGCTCATGGCGTTGAGTGCGTGCACTTTGCCAGCCCCACCCCCGAACAACCCTTGGCTCACCGGAAAATGTTTACTCAACCCATCGACGACTAAAAGGGGAGATTGGTTCATGATCCCCTCTCGGTTTTGAAACAGGCCACAAGATGACCGTTTCCTTTGTCTTCGAGCACCGGGATGGTTGCTCGGCAGTCGGCATCTGCCAGGGGGCAGCGGTCGGAGAATGGACAGCCCGGCGGCAGCGCTAACGGGTGTGGCACTTGGCCGCCGATGGCGGGCAGTCGCCGGTTGCGCGCGCCGATGCGGGGAACAGTATCGATCAGTGCTCGCGTATAAGGATGGCGCGGATTGGCAAAAATATTGGCGGCACTTGCCTGTTCGACGATGTGACCCGCGTACATCACCGCGACGTCATCGGCAATTTCCGAAACAACGCCGAGGTTATGGCTGATGAATTGGATTGCCATGCCGAATTCGGCTTGTATTTCGGCCATGAGTTCAATGATTTGGGCCTGAATGGTGACGTCGAGCGCGGTGGTGGGCTCGTCGGCGATCAGTACCTCTGGCCGGCAGGTGAGCGCCATGGCGATCATGGCCCGCTGGCTCATGCCACCGGACATCTGATGGGGGTAAGCGTCATAGCGCCGCGTGGGTTCGGGAATGCGCACCCGTTCCAGCATGTTGAGCGCGGCTTCGCGTGCTTCTGCCTTACCAGCGTGCCGGTGCAGGGCCCAAGCTTCGGCGACCTGACTGCCAATTGTCAGCACCGGGTTGAGCGCCGTCATCGGCTCCTGGAATGCCATGGCGACACGTTCGCCCCGAATGCGCGACAGGGCGCTGTCGTCAAGGCCGGTCACATCATCGCCGCCGATCCGGATCGTCCCGCCGGTTACACGGCCTGGCAGGGGGACCAATCCCATGATGGCGAGTGCCGTTACCGATTTGCCGGAGCCCGACTCGCCAACAATGCCGAGGGTGCGGCCTGCTGCGATTTGGTAACTGATACCGGCGACGGCATGAATCTGCCCGGCGCGGGTCGGGAAGCTGACCTTAAGGTCAGCGACCTCAAGCGCGGGTATGTGTGTGACGTCTTCGGCCGCACTCATGGCAGGCTATCCCGGTCGTGGCGCAATACGGGAGCAGGAAGGACTGCCGGGGAAGGATTCACTATCCCTTTGCGCCCTTGGCTTGTTCGTGACGCAGGTAAGCGGCTTCCAGGGGGCCTGTGGATTCGCGTTTATCGGCACCGAGTTTGCCACCGATGGCAGACATGTCCACCTCGAGTGCGCGGAGGAGTGCCTCAGCCACCTCGATCTTACCTTCGTCACAGGCCTGACCGTGCGCTTCAATGATCTTATCGCTGAATCTGCGTCGTTGATCCATGATGCTTGTCCCCCGTCCGTGATTAATTTTTCTGCAGTCTAACTTGCCTGTGCCTGCATGAAAACGGGCGAAATGAATACTGCTGATCTTTGCACCCAAGGCGTTATTCTTTGATATGCCAATTCTCCACCCAAAAGGTGGTCGGATCTTGATGACCGGTCGGCCGGATACCGGCAAGATTTTTAGGTATAATGAAGGTATCTGCACGGAAAAACAGTGGGATAACCGGCAGGTCCTCGGCATAAATTTTCTGAAGCTTGGCCCATAATTTCCGGCGCTTGTCTTTATTGAGTTCTGTTTCTATCTCGTCCAGCAGCTTGTCCACCACTGGGTTTGCATAGGACGTATAATTTTGCCCCGACCAGTTGTTCTTCGCCGTCGTGATATGTGCGGAATGGAGCGTCAAGCGCGGCACACTTTCAGGTGCCGATAGCCAGGCAAACATGGCAAGGCCGGTGAATTTGCGCTTGGTCACGGTTTCACCGAAATAGACACGGGCCGGTTCGTTGCGGATTCGGATATCGATGCCCACTTCCCGCCACTGACTTTGCAGCACCTGCTGCACCAGCTCCCGGGAGCGGTTGCCGGCGGTGGTCATCAACTCAAGTGTTAGACGTTTGCCGTTGTCATTGATGCGAATGCCGTCGGGCGCGCGTTTAGACCAACCCGCTGCGTCAAGCAACTGGCCTGCGCGGGTAAGGTCGCGAGTATATTTGGGCGTGTCTTTAGCGTGAATCCAATCGAGCGGATTGACGAAGCTATCGGCAACTGGTTGGCGCCCCTCGTACAGCTTCGCGGAGATCGCCTGACGATCGAGCGCATAAATCAAAGCAGAGCGGACGCGCATATCCTTGAGGATTGGGTTCTCGAGATTAAGATCAAGGTGTTCGTAAACCAGCCCGGGTTTGAAAGTAATGTTGAAATTTTTCCCCTGCCGTTTGGCGAAGGCTAAGCCTTGGTCGAGCGACAGGCCCAGCTCACCGGCGATATAGTCGATCGAACCCGACAGAAGATTCGCCTCCATGGCTGCCGTGTTCTCGATGATTTGTACGACGATCTTCTTGAAGAAGGGATTTTTCCCCCACCAGGTTGGGTTGGCTTCCAGGACAATGCGCGAACCGGTTTGTTTTTGAGTGATGTGATAAGGGCCAAAATAAAGGCCGGGGTTTGTGCTATCCGTGTCATAGGCCGTGCGCAGGCGGTATTCCTTGGGGTCGGCAAAATTCTTGCTCTCTATATGGGCGGGCAACAGATTGAGGGAATCAATGGCGTTGTAATCGTAAGTGAGACGGTCCAGATGCAGTGTGAATGTCTTGTCGTCTTTGATGTCCAGTTTGAGAATGCGGCGGTAGAGCTCGCCGTCGGCAATGCCAGATGCGGGGTGCTTGCCCACTTTGATGGTGAAGGCGACATCCTTGGTGGTCACCGGTATGCCGTCACCCCAGGTTGCATGTTTGCGAATTGTGTAGGTAACGGCGACGCCAGTTTTGCCGTTTGCGAGACTTTCCGGTTTGGCCAAACCATTTTCCAGGGTCGGCAAGGTTTCACATAGGGCACAGATGCGTTTCCAATCTGCGTCCACATGGGTCATGGGCCGGTTAGTCATGGCAAGCACGTAAGTCTTGGCCAGCATGGATTCGATATTGGGATTAAGCGTTGCGGGATACTGGGTCATGCCGATGACCAGGGTATCGCGGTTTTTTTTCTGTTCGTCGCCGCATCCACTCAGCAATAAAACAGCGGCCAGGGCGAGGGCTGGGCTAAAGATGCCGGCGCAGGTACGAACAGGATGCATCATCGAGGAATCCCTGGGCGGTGGGCGTAACGTGGGTTGGAATGCCTGGGATCGACGACAGTAGCCGTCATGGTGTTTTAGACACCCTTTCCGCCATGTGCGGCAGACCAGCCGTGAGGGTCGTCAAGATAGGCACGTACTTCTGCGATCTTGGCCTCGTCGAAATACTTCCCTTCGGCGGCAACGGCGATGACATCGGCCCAGGTCGCGAGCCAGATCAGTTTGACTCCGAGTTCTTCCAGGATGTCGAGCGCTTCCGAGAAGATGCCGTAATAAAACACCACGAATACCCGATCGACGGTTCCTTCGGCCTTGCGAATTGCATTGACGAAATTGATCTTGGAACCACCGTCCGTTGCCAAGTCTTCGACCAATAATGCATGACAGCCTTCTTTCATATGGCCTTCGATTTGGCTCATGCGACCGAAGCCTTTTGGTTGCTTGCGAACGTAGAGCATGGGGAGGTCCATGCGATCAGCGATCCAAGCTGCATAGGGGATGCCGGCGGTTTCGCCCCCAGCGACCGCCTCAATCGGCTTGGCGGAACCGGCTGCTGAAATTGCATCCACGGCGTGATTGATGATCATTTTGCGCTCAGCCGCAAAGGCAATGATGCGTCGGCAGTCGATATAGACGGGGCTGGCCCAGCCCGAGGTCAGTATATAAGGCTCTTCGGGACGGAAATTGACGGCGCCGATGTCGAGCAGGATGCGGGCGGTATCTTTGGCGGCGGCCTCTTCGCCGGGGGTGCGGCCTGTGAGTTTCATAGTCATGGCTCTTATTTAGAGCCTTCGCCGGTCGGAGACAATTGGGATCGGCATCGACATGGATCAGACGGGAAACTTGGATCGGGATTGGAGGTGCTGAATCCGGTGAATCATGAATGAAAGCTATGACTAAAGACGGATTTATTTTTTTGGTCTAATTTTTTATAGTAAAACCCGTTAGTTTTTAAATATTAATATTTTATTCATTTCAAAATTACATAAAATTTCAAATATATGGCAAAAACAAAAGATAACTCTACTAGGTCGGGCCACCGCATTGCCGGTTACTCTGCGCTTGTGCTTTGGTTGGCGGCAGTCGTGGTGATTGCCGGCGGCATTGTCTAACGTCAGCGCCTATGGAACAGATTAGCGGGATTGCATAAGAGAGGATTTCAGGCTCATCTGAGTTGCCGAAGGGAACGAAGATGAGGCAGAAATCAGAGACACGACCAACCGGTGCGGCCAGGGCGATCAAAGATATCCGCCGGGCAACGCGTAAGCAGTATTCGGCAGAAGAAAAGATCCGCATTGTGCTGGACGGATTGCGCGGTGAGGACAGCATTGCCGAACTTTGCCGACGTGAAGGCATTGCCCAGAGCATCTATTACAAATGGTCGAAGGAGTTCCTTGAGGCTGGTAGCGTCGGCTTTCCGGTGATACGGCTCGGGCGGCTTCTCAGGGCGATGTAACGGCCCTTCGCCGCGAAGCCCGTGAGTTGAAGGAAGTCGTTGCCGAGCAGACGTTGGAACTGCGACTTCTTAAAAA
>JBLHLO010000013.1:0-15093 GCA_047621105.1 Alphaproteobacteria bacterium | reverse complement strand
TCTAAAGATTAATTGCCCCGCATCCCCCTCTAGGAGGGCCCCCATTGGCCAGTGCCAATCCTACCCTTTACCGGTTCCATCCTTTCTCCCAGCCCGTCAGTTTTACGGGCTGCCCTGAACTGGTCGATCTGGTGACGGGGCGGCTTGCCGGCTGGCAGGTCACGCCCTGGCATAGAGAAAAGCCGGGGGAAGAGACCGCAGCAGTCATTGACGTCGCCATGCGCGGGCCGAAATACGTCCTGACATCGGATCGTTTAGACGAAGAAGAAGTCTATGGCACCGAGGCCCATATCATTTGCGCCGTCCTGGTCGAGTTGATGAATGCGATTAATGCCGAGATGCCGACGTCAATCTACCTGCATGCGGGCGCAGTGGAAATCGATGGTCAATTAATCATCTACCCGGCGTGCGGCAAAACCGGCAAAAGCACGCTCACAATGCAAATGGCCCGTGCTGGGGCGGGTATTTATACTGATGACGTCTTGCCGATCAACCTCACCACCGGACATGGCTAGTCCATGGGGTTGATTACCACCGCGCTAATACTGCGCAACGGACTGGGCGCAGAAAGCCTCGCCTGGATGGCAATGTTCATCCTGGCCCCCTTATCTGGCGTGTTCTACCCGATCGCCACCCTGCCTGACTGGTTGCAGGTGGTCTCTTACGCTTTGCCGTCATCTTACGTGTTTGAAGGCATGCGGATGTTGATGTTCGAAGGCCAGATGCAGGGTGACTACATGGCGTTGGCTTTTGGCCTCAATATTCTCTACCTCTTCCTCTCGGGTGCATTTTTCCTGCATACTTTCCATATTGCGCGACGCGACGGGTTATTGATGCGGGTCGGTGAATAACGCGCAAAGCGCGTCCTTGGCGGCAACGTAAGGACGGCCTAATCTAAACGACATATATACGAGCGAGGAAACATGAGCCAGTCAAACGATGGCCAGCACAACACCGGACGCGACGAGGTCGGCGCCGCGCTCAACCCCGCCGCCATCCTGGGCGGTTGGTGGAATGCAACACGCACCATTGCCGCCGTATTTGCCCGCCCGCCCCTGGAATTTGCCGGCTGCGCACCCGCCCGACCGGGTTCCGGCGAAATCGCCCGCGCGGCGCGGGGCTTTCCCGTTGTCGGGGCCGTCCTTGGCCTCACCTCGGCCCTCGTCCTTGTGCTTGCTGATGGGCTTGGCCTGCCGATAGTCTTGTCGGCGATTCTGGCCGTGGCGCTCAGCGCCTATCTCGGCGGCACGCTTGGCGAATCCGGTCTTGCACGATCTGCCGATGCCATCATCGGGGGCGGCACCAAAGCCGATGTACTGGCCGCCATGCGCCGGCGCAGCCATGGCACATATGGCACCATCGTCATCGTCACCGCCTTTGCCCTTAAAGTCGCAGCGCTTGCCACCCTAGCCGGACCGGGTGCGGCAGCGGCGGCCCTCATCGCGGCGCTGGCTGCTTCCCATGCGGTGATGCCCATCCTTCTTCATTACATGGAGCCGGTGCGTGAAGCGGGCCTTGCCGCCGAAGCCGGCCGCCCACAGTTCGATGAAATGGTTCTGGCCGCAGCGTTGGGTGCGGCGGTCGCGCTTTTATTCCTGGGCCCGTGGACCGGCCTCATTGCGCTTGCCGTGGCGGCGGCCGGGGCCCTCAAATTTGCCTGGTTGGCGAAACGTTGCATCGGTGGGGTTACCGGTGCGGTGCTCGGTGCTGC
Organism: Alphaproteobacteria bacterium; assembly: GCA_047621105.1. GTDB lineage: Bacteria > Pseudomonadota > Alphaproteobacteria > SMXQ01 > SMXQ01 > WHSO01. Next base: position 13,382 of record JBLHLO010000013.1, on the reverse strand, counting down.
TCAGCAAGGGGCCGAGATCGGTATTCTATTGGCCGTCGCCGCCCTTGCCTAATCCCATGAGCGCCTAATCCCATGAGCATGATTACCCGCTGGTGGTGGATACGCCACGGCCCGATCCATAATCCCGATCACCGGCTCTACGGCCAACAGGATCTCGACGCCCATTTCCCTGATGAAGGCACCCTTAAAACCTTGTCCGCACGCCTACCGGACAACCCCTTATGGTTGACGTCAACCCTCAAACGCACCCATCAAACGACCCGGGCGCTTGGACGCGAGCCTGACCCCCAGAACGCACATGCTGATCTTAACGAACAATATTTCGGTGACTGGCAAGGCATGAGCCACACCGAACTGAGAGCGATTGGCCCCGATTTTGACACCCTATGGAGCGCACCCGGCAGCACAAGACCCCCAAACGGTGAAAGCTTCGCCGACGTCGTTGGCCGCGTGGCCGCCTTGATCGAGCGCATAACCCAGGAAAATACAGGACGCGATATTGTGGCCGTCGCCCATGGGGGAACGATTCGGGCGGCGCTGGCCGTGGCGCTCAAACTTGATGCCGAGGCCGCATTGGGCTTTACCATCGACACTCTGTCGCTGACCCGGATCGACCATATTCCCCCTGGCAGCGGCCGGGTCATTGGCGCCGATCGCCGCTGGAAAGTAGAAACTGTCAATCTATCCCCATAATTTCATCCCTAGCCTATGTAATCAGTGGAAAATTATTATGGGTGTTCTCTTCCAGCTAAATTTCAACAGCCATCATGTGCATAAACTTGTGGATTATTTAAACCGGCTAACCAAATCCCCCAAAGGCCAAGATGGCGCGGCGCGGCAACGAGTCAAAGGTTTGGCGTGCCTGTCCGACCGTGGTAATTTGGATCTGTTACGACCCTTTATTGCGATCTTGAACCCAAGACCAACTCAGGCCAGCTGAATGCCCGATACAACCTCCATCCTGTCAGACGACGGAACGGCACGCGTCACCAACAAGCGCGGGGGGACAACATCCGGGGTGCTGACCGTAACCAACCTCGAAGCGCTGAGTGCGAACGGGGCGATCACAGCAGCAATCTCGCTCGAGGACGGACAGATTCAACCCGCCAGCATGGACCTGCGACTTGGCCCTGTCGCCTACCGTGTACGATCGTCCTTTCTCCCGCTGGAAGGGAACACCGTTCGCGACAAGCTCGACCACTACACCATGCATGCTATTGATCTGACCAAGGGTGCGGTGCTTGAGCGTCATTGCTTTTACGTTGTGCCTTTGCTGGAAAGCCTCAAACTGCCCAAGGGGCTTAGCGGGACCACTAATCCAAAAAGCTCTACTGGACGGCTTGACGTTTTTACCCGCGTGATCGCCGATGGTGCGACCGGCTTTGACACGATACCCGCAGGTTATGACGGCCCGCTTTACGCCGAGATTAGTCCGCGTACTTTTTCAATCTTTGTCCATGAAGGCTCGCGTCTTACCCAATTGCGACTGCGCCGCGGCAGCGCGGCTCTGTCCGAAAAGGCCATGCGCGAAACTCAAGCGGCAACCCCCCTCGTTCATGGGGCGGAAGCGAGCGCCACCATCAAAGACAGTACAATCGCCGTTTCCGTTGACCTCAACGGCGCAGACAAAAATGGCTTGATCGGCTACCGCGCGCGCCACCATTCGGAAGTTATCGATCTCGACCGTATCGGCCATTACGACGCGGCCCGATTCTGGGAACCAATCTATGCCGAAGACGAAGGCGGGCTGATCCTCGACCCGGATGAGTTCTACATTCTTGCGTCCAAGGAACGCGTAACGGTACCGCCGGCACTCTGCGCCGAAATGGTCGCTTATGATGTTCTCAATGGTGAGTTCCGCGTCCATTACGCAGGTTTTTTCGATCCCGGTTTCGGCTGGCCGGATGGCACCCGTGCGGTGCTGGAAGTGCGCTCCCATGAAGTGCCGTTCCTCCTGGAGCACGGCCAAATCGTCGGACGCCTCGCCTATGAAAAGCTCACATCAGTGCCCAGTAAAATTTATGGCACCGATATCGGATCGTCTTACGGTAGCCAGGGACTTACCCTGTCAAAACATTTTCGGAAATAATTGCCGCTAGAGTCGAAGCAGAACCAGTCCCGCCACCAGTAAGAGGCTGAGGAGCGTCGCAACTGTAAACTGGTAATAGGCCCGGCGGATATCGCCCTGACCGACACGGGCATTGCCGTTACCAATCCATGCATCATGTACGCCGCCACCCTTGGTGCCAAACGGTCCACCCAAGGCCAAACCAAGAGCCCCAGCAGTGGCCCCTTTGACACGCCCATTGTTGATAACGGCATCACGCCGGGCATCCAGCTACATCACCTGGAGGGCACGGCCAAAATTGGCCGAAGGTACGAAAAGAGCGGCCACGGCCAACAGGTAACCCGCAAGCAAGGACGGCAAAAGACCAAATGCATGATTAAGAGCGAGCGCCACAGTACCAAAGGCTTGGCGTTCATGATCACGGTTAGAAATACTACCAGCTAGCTGGGCAATGAAACGGCTTGCCAATAATCCCGGAAACCCCAACAACACGAACCAGAATATTGGCACCACGGTACGCTGGAGTACACCAACTGCCCCCGTTTCAACAATGACACGGGCAAGCCCATATTTGTCCAACTGTGATGCATCACGGCCGGTCAATTCCCCGACGCGATGGCGGCCATCGTCCAAATCGTCGCTGGCGGCAAATTTTTGGCCACGACGCATGTCATAAAAGATGAGCCGCGACGATATGCATAAGGCCAATACGACAAATCCCAGAACCCAGCCATAAGGGAACGTACGGGCAATAAAGATCACGGTCATGCCGACAACGATGGCAAGGGTCAGCAATAACAAAACGACAAATATGCCTCGTATCACGAGGCTAGCATCCGATCGCCCTGAGCGATTGAGGCGATTTTCTAAAAATGCCGAAAAGTTCGAAAAGGCGCCAATTTGCGCTGGCATAAAACGGAATGCCCCCGGCACTTTCCCAAGCAGGAAATCAAGCGCCAATGCTGCCAACAACAGCACAATGGCGTCACTGTGATTGCCGCCAGCAAGTGGCATAAAATCAAACATTACCTTACTACTGGTTGTCCATCTCAAACGGTTGAAGCCTGCACGTTTGCCGTGCATTTTTTTTATTGTCCCTAATCCTAAAGGATTACCCTCTCAGAGCAATCATGCCAAGCACTTATAAGTATTTCCCCTTATCGGCGGGAGGGGCCCGAAGATTGCACCCCGAGCCCGCCCCCAGTGGTCGGCAGGCAACTCCCACTCGCCAAGCAACCATGTTGCACTGCTTCATTTAAGCTTCATTAAAGTAAGAAGAATTCTTGTTTATGTATCCAGATAGAACATGGCGTTAATCACTTTGCTATGAGCAATCGCATCACATCATCGAAGCCGCCATCACGGGCATGGGTCAAGGCATCACCACCGTGACGGCCCTTGATGCGCATATTTGCCCCCGCTACCAACAATAAACGCACCGCCTCAACCCGACCGGTTGCCGCGGCCCAAATCAGCGCGGTTTCACCATAATTGTCCTGGGCATCAAGACCTGCGCCAGCTTCAATCAGTAATTTTACAACATCGTTCCTGCCGGTCCAGGCCGCAAGAATAAGCGGCGTCACACCTTCGTCAATTGAACCAGCGCGCCTATCAATACGTGCACCACGTTCAATCAGTCGGCGCGCAAGTCCCGCATCATCATTCAATGCCGCCCACATCAGTGGCGTGCGGCCGGCGGCATTGGCGACATCGACCTTGGCCCCCGCTTCGATCAGGATTGTCATCATAGCGCCATCTCCGTTGATAACTGCCTGATGCAATACCATGTCGCCCCCTGTATTCGCCTTGTTGGGGTCGGCGCCCGCGCGCAGCAACCTGCGCACTACATCACGAAACTTAGACTGGACGGCGTAGATCAATGCCGTATCGCCATCGACGTTGTGATGATCGACCGCAGATTTTCTCTCCAACAGTATGTCGACAACCTGGAGACGCCCGCTCAATGCTGCATGCATTAGGGGGGTATCACCGTTGTTATCTGCGCGATCAATGGCAGCGCCCCGGTCGAGCAAGTACTTTGCAAAGATGAAGCGTCCCGATGTCGCGGCCCAGGCAAGGGCCGTCAGCCCTTTAAGATTTTTGAAATTGATATCGGCCCCCGCCTTGATCAGCGCTTCGGCCAAGGGGATATGGCCGCCCAAAGCGGCGCGCATCAAAGGGGTATTATGATCATCGTCCGTGGCATCAGGGCTAATGCCCAGGGCAAGAAGGCGGCGCAGCGTTTTCAGGTCGGCGAACCAGGCAGCACTGATCAATTGCCGGTCCAAAACCTACCAGCTATGGCTAACCTTTATCGGGAATGTGGCCCGTTTGGGCACATTGAGGCCATGACCAGTATTCGGTCCCACCGCTATACCCATCATGCTGATGGCAGCGGCAGCGATCACCCAGTTACGGCGAAAAAGAATCATCGGCACATGCTCTCTGATAAGAGGTAGTTATACATGTGATCCACCTGAGGGGGGACAAAACCCCGCCGTCCAAACCAATAGGACACGTCATGAAATGATGATACCCGTTCACATCGCCACCCACCCGTGCACAATGGCCCCATGAAAGCACCCAACACACCTGCAGCCCCAGCGTCACTGGCCTTGGCCGACCTTGAGCCCGGCTGGGTTTGGCTGATCGGCGCGGGCCCCGGCGACCCCGGCCTATTAACGCTGCTCGCCGCCCGCGCATTAGCCCAAGCAGATGTCGTGGTTTACGACGCGCTTGTGGATCTGCGCATTCTTACATTCGCGCGCAACGGCGCCGAACTAATCTTGGCCGGCAAACGCGGCGGACGGCCCTCCGCCAATCAGGACGATATTTCACGCAAGCTGATCGAACTGGCGGGCCGGGGATTCCGCGTGGCCCGGCTCAAAGGTGGCGATCCCTGCCTATTCGGACGCGGCGGTGAAGAAGCGCTGGCGCTCGCCCGCGCGCGCGTGCCCTTCCGCATCGTCCCAGGCGTTACCGCCGGCATTGGCGGACTGGCCTATGCAGGAATCCCCGCCACCCATCGCGACACGGGCACGGCGATTACCTTCATTACGGGCCATACGGCAGGCGGCGACGTACCAGGCGATCTTGATTGGGCCGCCCTTGCGCGCGGGTCAGCGGCTCTGGTGTTTTACATGGCGCTTGGGCATCTCGGCCGCATTGCAACCCAACTGATCGCCGCGGGGCGTGCCGACAATGAACCGGTGGCTGTCATCTCCAAGGCAACCACCCCAGACCAAAAAGTGCTGGTCACAACTCTGGCCGAAGCGGAACAGGCGGCCAAGGCCGGCCGGCTGGCACCACCGGCACTGGTCGTGGTCGGCCAGATCGTGCGCTTTCGCGACGAACTTACCTGGTTCGAAAAAATTGTCGATCACACAAACACGGACAACGGATCATGATGGTACCTCGCAAAACAAAGGGTGCCACCGCACGCGGGGCAAAACGGAAACGCGCACGGCAAGAAGAATTGCCCTTCTGGAAAACTAAGACTCTCGACCAAATGGATAAGGCGGAATGGGAATCGCTCTGTGACGGCTGCGGCAAATGCTGCCTGTTGAAGCTCGAAGACTGGGACAGCGGCAAGGTCTCCTATACTTCTGTTGCCTGCCGAGGACTCGACGGCCATACCTGCCAATGTAAATTCTATCCAACCCGCAAGCAGGAAGTGTCTGACTGCATCGCCCTCCGCCCGTCTCTGGTGAACAAATTCGACTGGCTGCCCAGCACCTGCGGCTATCGATTAGTCGCCGCAGGGAAAGATCTTGAGTGGTGGCATCCCTTGGTGTCAGGTGACCCCGAAACGGTCCATGAAGCGGGCATTTCGGTGCGCGGGCGCACGCAGTCTGAATCAGACATTGACGAAGACGATATCGGGGATCATATCGTCACATGGCCTGAGTAATCCGGCCCGAGATTAACCTTTGTTTTGCCGGAGCTCCGCCTCAATGACATTGTGTGACTCCGTCCCACTGGCTCCTAATTCCAGGCGCCATCCATGAACGCCCGCGAGAACCTGCGCCTCATAAATCACCATGGGCGCGATATTCCATTGCGCACCCAGCGCAACCGGCGCGCCCGCCATATGACATTGCGCATCGATGCAAAAGATGGCTGCGCGGTACTGACCCTGCCAACCTTTGTCACTGTCACAGAGGGTATGGGGTTCGCCCGTTCCAAGGCGGATTGGCTTGTCCAGCACCTCGATGACCTCGCCCCTCACGTACCCTTTACCGACGATGCATATATTCCCTATCACGGCCGCGACATTCTGATCCGTCACTTCCCACTGGCCGGGCCCGACTCGATATTAACCGGCGACGTGCTGCATGTGCCGGGCTGTGCGCGTCTGGTACCTGATGCCGTGCGCGAATGGCTGATTGAAGAAGCCCGCCGCGCCATCGCGGTCCGCGGCGCCGTCAAGGCGGCAATGATCCGCCGCAATCCAGCGCCATTCCGGTTGAACGATCCCAAATCGCGCTGGGGCAGCTGTTCATCGGACGGCAGGTTATGCTTTTCCTGGCGACTCATCATGGCACCCATTGAGGTGCTTGATTATGTCGTCGCCCATGAAGTCGCCCATCTCGTGGCGCTCAACCATGGGCCACGCTTCCATGCCGCTGTCGAACGACTGACCCCCTATGCCGATTACGCGCGCGACTGGCTCGACACCGAAGGCGCCCGCCTATTGCGTTATGGCTGAGGGCAGCATCGCCTTCGGTTCCATTCCACCCGGCCCCGTCAGATTTGCACCACAATCGCGCGCAATGACCCTGCTGCTTACTGCATTGGTGGCCTTCGGCGCGCTCAGCAATAACATATACCTGCCGTCCCTACCGGCCATGTCCCAGGTGCTTGGTGCGCCGGTGACGGCGGTGATGGTAACCATCTCCGCTTTCTTCGTCGGCTTCGGCGTCGGCCAATTGATCTATGGCTCACTGTCAGATCGTTACGGGCGGCGTCCGGTGCTGATCAGTGGGCTTGTGATCTATACCCTGGCGTCGCTGGTCTGCGCACTGGCGCCCGATATTGATACGTTGATTGCCGCGCGCTTGGCCCAGGGCTTGGCCGCCGCCGCTGCCCAAGTCCTCGCCCGTGCCATCGTGCGTGACCTCTACACCCCGGCCCGCGCCGCCCGCATGATGTCCATCATGTCAGCCGTATTTGCCGTCGTGCCGGGGTTCGCACCGGTTTTAGGCAGCATGCTGGAAGCTGCGTTCGGCTGGCGCGCGACCTTCGTGACGTTGACCCTCATTGGGGCCCTTGTGTCCATTGCCGCCTGGCGGGGACTGGGCGAAAGCCTGCCGGAAAAAGATCCCCATGCGCTCGACGCTGGCGCCCTTGTCCGCAATTACGGCGCCATCCTGAGAAACCGCATCTTCTTGGGCTATACGCTTTCCTTTGCCGGTATCTTCGCCGGCATGTTTTCTTTTCATGGCGGGTCGTCCTTTGTCTTTATCGACATCTTCGGTTTTGGGCCGGAGGCCTACGGCCTATTCTTCATGATCGTCGTGATGGGCTATTTTATCGGTTCGGTAATTTCGGCCCGGATCACGATGCGCACCGGCTACGCCCGGCTGGTGGCAATAGGGGCCATGGTCGCGATTGGCGGAGGCGGCACCATGCTAATGCTGACCTTGGTCGGCCTGCACGGTTGGTGGACCATTGTTTTGCCCCAGTTCATTTTTATGATTGGCACCGGGATGATTATGCCCAACGCCATCGCTGGAGCACTGGCGCCATTCCCGGAAAAAGCGGGGGTGGCCTCGGCATTGTTCGGCTTCATCCAGCAAATGACCGGGGCGACGGTCGCCGTGTTGATCGGCCTTGCTGCCGACGGCACCGAATTGCCAATGATCACGGGTATTTTCGCCGGCGCGGTGGCAGCACTCGCCGCCTATGGGCTGGTCGCGCGGCGTGGACGCGTGGCTACAATTAAGTCGAGCCTATTGGACTAAGCAGGCCGGACTAATCGGGCCAGACTAATCAGGATAGTTATCGCGGGCCGAATCCGGCTGTTTGGGTATTGAGACGCCACTAAAACTGAACAGGTCAGACCAGAAACCACCTCCCTTTTCGCCAGGCAGCGGACGGGGCGGATGCCCCCGGTGCGCCTCGGCCATGACCCGTTGCCACAGCCGTGCCGGCAGGCCAGAGCCGGTAACGCGCTTGGTTGGACTGGCGTCGTCGTTCCCCATCCACACGCCGGCAACGTAATCGGCGGAATAGCCGATGAACCACGCATCGCGGTAATCCTGTGTGGTCCCGGACTTGCCGCCCGTAGGGACCTTGATCTGAACGCGCCGGCCAGTGCCGCGTGTCATGACCGCCGACATCATACGGTTCATGTCATAGACCATGCCCGACGAGAGCTTGCGGCCGAGCCCCGAGCCCTGGCGTTGATACAATGTCCGTCCCTTGGCATCGCTAACCCGCACAACACCATGGGCGAACACCCCCTCACCGCCATTAGCGAAGGGCGCGTAGGCCGCGGTCAACTCGATCAGCGTCACTTCCGAGGCCCCCAAGGCCAACCCCGCTTCGCGCCTGAGGCGAGACGTGACGCCCAACCGGCGCGCCCAGGAAATCACCCGGTCTGCACCAGCATGGTTGAGGACGCGCACGGCAACCGTATTCAGCGATGCCGCAAGCGCGTCGGTAAGCGTCACTAGGCCGTGATACTTGCCGTCGTAATTGGTGGGTGCAAAATTGCCGATACGCACCGGCCCATCCATGAGCTTACTGTCCGGCGTGAAGCCGGCATCGAGCCCGGCGAGATAAACCAGCGGCTTGAACGCCGACCCGGGCTGGCGGAGCGCTTGCGTCGCCCGGTTGAACTGGCTCTTGCCGTAATTGGCGCCCCCGACCATGGCACGCACGGCACCATCGGGCGACATCAACACGAGGCCGAGCTGAGAAACGCGCCGCGCCCGTGCAGAACTAGACAAGACCACATCGGCTTCCGCCTCTGCGATACGCTGGAGGTTCGCATCCAGCGTTGTCTGAATAACGATATCCCCGCCGCCACGGCCGACATAACCGCGCGCCTGATCCAACGCCCAATCGGCAAAATAGCGGCCAATGCGCGCCTGCTGGCGGCCCAGTCGAGCCGGATTGAGTTTGACCACATTGGCCTGGGCCTCGGTGATGAACCCGGTGGCCGCCATCCGGCCCAGCACTACGGCGGCGCGTCGGGCAGCGCGATCACCGTGGCGAGTTGGTGCGTAGCGAGACGGTGCCTTTAAGAGACCGGCCAGCATCGCCGCTTCATTCAATAAAAGTTGACGCGCGGATTTGCCAAAGTAACTTTTGGCCGCCGCCTCAATGCCGAAATTTCCAGCGCCGAGATACACTCGGTTGAGGTAAAGCGCGAGGATTTGATCCTTGGAAAAGCGACGCTCCAACCACAGCGCCAGGATCATTTCCTGAACCTTGCGCTTGAGGGTGCGTTCGGGCCCAAAAAAGAGATTTTTAGCAAGCTGCTGGGTAATGGTCGAACCGCCCTGGCGAATACGTCCCGCCATGATATTGGCCACCATGGCGCGGGCAAGGCCGATGAGATCAATGCCGAAATGGTCATAAAAACGTGCATCTTCTACCGCGATCACGGCACGGGGCACGTGAGGCGGCAATTCGGCGACGGTCACGGGCCGCGACGCTGCCTCACCGAAACGGGCAAAGGGGGTTCCGTCACGCGCCAACAGGGTCACCGCCGGGCGCCGCTCAAGCGCCGGAATATCGTCGAGCGGCGGCAAATCATAGGCGTACCAACCGATCAGCGCCCCAAATGCCAGCATCCCCCAGATGCCCGCAACAAGGCTCCACTTGAGCAGCCCACGCCAAAATCCGCCGCGCGGCGACGATTTAGCAGGCTTATTGGTTGTTTGGCCGGTTTTCTTGGCGGCTTTTTTATATGAGCTATTAGGACGGGGTTTTTGGGCCATGGCCTGCGGTTACCCCGCAAATGGGGCGTGAAAAGGGCGCGCGTCAGTCACGCGGGCGCGGACCAATGACAGCAAAGGCCACACATGGTGGCCGTTACACGTCGAGGTTGGCAACTTCAAGCGCGTGGGTTTGGATAAATTCGCGCCGGGGTTCAACCACGTCACCCATAAGCGTGGCGAAGATATCTTCATGGGCCTGGGCCTCACTGACCTTGACCTGCAAGAGCGTGCGCGCTTCCGGATCAAGTGTCGTTTCCCAAAGCTGTTCCGGGTTCATTTCACCAAGGCCCTTGTAGCGCTGGATGGCCATGCCCTTGCGGCCGAGATCCATGAACTGTTCGACCAAGCCGGTCGGGCCGGCAATAACGATTTCGGTCTCCTTGCGGGTAAGCTTCGCTGGCCGCGCATAGATCGCCTGGAGTTTTGCCGCAAGATCGTTGAGACGCCCAGCTTCGACCATGCTCAGCAGTTTAGCGTCGATAGTTTTACGCTCCGGCACGCCACGTAAACGGCGTTCAAAGACCATCGTGCTCTCGCCTTCAATGCTTGCATGCCAACCTCGTTCAATGGCCAGCGCCAACCCGTCAAGGCGACGGGCAATGGCATCAGCTGCAGCCGCCCAATCTTCGTCGGAAAAGTTCTCGCGCTTGAGGATACCAAGGATCGCCGCCTGTTCAACAAGTGCCAAGGAACCCGCGCGCCGGGCCATCGGTGCCAAAAGGTTACGCGCGGTACGCGCGTCCTCAATCGCCCCACTCAGATCCGCACCCGCCAATTGCTGGCCGTCATAGAGCGTCAGCACCGCATCCTCGAGCCCCACGTTGATCAGGTAATCTTCGAGCGCCCGGTCGTCCTTGAGATAGACCTCGGAATTACCCCGCTTTGAACGGTAGAGCGGCGGCTGGGCAATATAGAGATGGCCCCCATCGAGAAGCGGACGCATGTGACGATAGAAGAAGGTCAGCAACAATGTGCGGATATGGGCGCCGTCCACGTCCGCGTCAGTCATGATGATAACCTTATGGTAGCGCAATTTTTCAAGGTTGAAATCCTCCGCCCCGATGCCGGTGCCGAGCGCCGTGATCAGGGTGCCGATTTCGACCGATGACAACATCTTGTCAAACCGCGCGCGTTCGACGTTCAAGATTTTACCCCTGAGCGGTAAAATCGCCTGGTTCTTGCGGTGGCGGCCTTGCTTGGCGGAACCACCGGCCGAATCACCCTCAACCAGGAATAATTCAGACAACGCAGGGTCACGCTCCTGGCAATCGGCCAGTTTGCCGGGCAGGGACGATATGTCGAGCGCACCCTTGCGCCGAGTCAATTCACGCGCCTTGCGCGCGGCTTCACGTGCCGCCGCAGCTTCCATCGCCTTGGCCATGATACGCTTAGCATCGTTAGGATGTTCTTCGAACCACTGGCCAAGACGGTCGGCGACAATGCTTTCAACCACCGGACGCACTTCCGAGGACACCAGTTTTTCCTTGGTCTGCGACGAAAACTTGGGATCCGGCACTTTAATCGACAATACACAAGTTAGCCCTTCACGGGCGTCATCACCGGTAAGCGCTATCTTATCCTTGCGCGCAATGGCGACTTTGGATGTATAATTATTAATTGTCCGCGTCAACGCCGCCCGGAACCCGGCCAGATGCGTGCCGCCATCGCGCTGGGGAATGTTGTTGGTAAAACACAACATGCTCTCGTGATAGGCGTCGGTCCATTGCATCGCCACTTCAACGGTGAGGCCGTCGCGCTCATCGATAAGAGCGATCGGCGGTGAATGCAGCGGCGTCTTGGATCGGTCGAGATATTCAACATAGGCGAGCAGGCCACCCTCATAGTGCATGTCCAGGGTCACCGGCTCAACTTCGCGGCCATCGGTCAAGGTGATGTGAATGCCGGAGTTCAAAAAAGCCAATTCCCGCAATCGGTTATGCAAGGTTTCGTGGTCGAATATCGTCTGCGTGAACGTTTCATGGGAAGGATGAAAAGTCACTTCCGTGCCGGTGCGGAAAGTCCCGTCATCGCACTTGGGCGCTGGTCCCGTTTCCTGCAGCGGCCCTTCGGCATCGCCGTGGTGAAAGCGCATGAAGTATTCTTTACCGTCGCGCCAGATGCGCAAGTCCAAGATTTTCGAAAGCGCATTCACCACCGAAACGCCAACCCCGTGCAGCCCGCCTGAAACCTTGTAGGTGTTCTGGTCAAACTTACCGCCGGCATGCAGCTGGGTCATGATGACTTGGGCCGCCGAGACACCTTCTTCATCGTGAATCTGAACGGGTATACCGCGGCCGTTATCGGTCACGGTTACCGAACCATCGACGTTAAGCACCACATCAACGGTATCGCAATATCCCGCCATGGCCTCATCGATGGAATTGTCCACCACTTCGTAGACCATGTGATGCAAACCGGTCCCGTCGTCGGTATCGCCGATATACATACCCGGCCGCTTGCGCACCGCTTCGAGCCCGCGCAGCACCTTGATGGAGCCGGCATCGTAATCGTCGGTCGATTGGCTTTTGCTCTTTTTGCCCTTGGATTCTTCGGGCATTTGCGGGGGGACTTCGGTCATCAGCGGCTCTACGGTCAGGGGTTTATGTCACGTTGTCGATATGCCCATCGGTCAGGGCGAAAAAACGAGCATCTTGTGCCAAGGGCGCAAACAGCGCCGGATCGGTCCCGGTCAACCAGGCCTGGGCGCCGAGGGCAGCAATTTCAGCAAACAGGCCATTGCGATGAATAGAATCAAGATGGGCGGTCACTTCATCCAACAACAAAAGGGGCGCAAAGCCCCGCGTCGCCGCCTGAAGGCGGGCCGCGGCAAGCAAGATAGACAGCAACAGCGTCTTCTGTTCACCCGTCGACAGTTCCGCCGCGGGTAAGGCGCGGGCCGTGTGTTCGACCACCATGTCAGAACGGTGCGGTCCCGCCGAAGCGCCACCAAATTCCGCATCACGCGGGCGGGCAGATTTCAGGGCCGCCGCAAGTCGTTCCTCGGCAGCCAGTGCCGGACCCTCAGCCAGCCAGCCCTCGGCATCGCCGGTAGCCCGTACCCGGGCGGCGGGGAACGGCCCAATCCCCTCGGCGGCGGCGTGGCTAAGATCAGCCGCGCCCTGTCGCCGCTCGGCCGCGATGGCTATGCCAGTTTCAGCCATGGTGTGTTCCAAGGCGCTCAACCAGTCGGGATCCGCCCCGCCATCCTTCAACAACCGGGCACGTTCGCGCAAGCTGCGCTCATATTCTGAAAGCCGGCGGGCGTGGTCAGGCGCCAATGCGGCAACCAATTTATCCAGATAGCGCCGACGCGCATTTGGCCGGTCAAGAAACAACCTGTCCTGGGTAGGCGTGAGCCAAAGCAC
>JBLHLO010000012.1:0-15267 GCA_047621105.1 Alphaproteobacteria bacterium | reverse complement strand
GATCCGTTCTACCGCCAGCCGGTGTTCAGCGTGATCGATGGCTATTTCACTGCGCGCGGCGCATCGAGCACCATTATTCGCGCCCAGAAACTACCCGGGGTGCCGAAACTGACCTCCGCCCAGTGCGACGCGATCGATATGTACCAGGCGTTGTCGGGTGAGTTGTCGCTATTCATAGATTGGCAACCGGGCGATATTTCTTTTGTCCTTAATCATGTCGCCTTGCATGCCCGAACGGCCTATCAGGATTGGCCGGAAGCGGTCCGCAAGCGCCATTTGCTCCGGTTATGGATCGATCTCCATGGTGCGCGGCCGATCCATGAAGATATTGCCCGTGAAATGGCGGGCATTGAGTTGGCTCCCGGGACCGAATGTACAACCCCATTGGATATGACACCGGTCGCGTCGGCCTGAGCAAATTCTCGGTTTTTAAGGCCAATGCGGGGAGGCGGAGGCCTCGCCTGGGGCCCCCCGCCTGTGGATAAGTCGGCCTATCAGACTGGAAAAATGGTTTGAAGGGGCGTATAACCCGCCCTTCGAGCTGGCCCAAGGGGCCGTATTTAATAGCTTTTGGTGAATTTGGACACGGATATGGCCACTAAGTGGACACCGTCAAGTTGGCGCGCAAAGCCGATCCTACAGCAGCCCCAATGGCCTGATCCGGCCAAGCTTGAGGCTGTAGAGGGTAAGCTTGCCAACTATCCGCCGCTGGTTTTTGCTGGTGAGGCGCGGCGTCTCAAGGCGCATCTGGCTCGGGTAGCAGAAGGCAAGGCCTTCCTGCTGCAGGGCGGCGATTGTGCGGAAAGCTTTGCTGAATTTCACCCCGATAATATCCGCGATACCTTCCGCGTGCTGTTGCAGATGGCGGTGGTCCTGACCTATGGGGCGGCTTGTCCGGTCATCAAGGTCGGGCGCATGGCCGGCCAGTTCGCCAAGCCGAGATCCGACGATTTTGAGACCATTGATGGTGTCAGCCTGCCGAGTTACCGCGGTGACATGATCAACGGCATGGACTTCACGCCTGAGGCGCGCACGCCAGATCCCGAACGCCAGGTCCAAGCCTATAACCAAGCGGCAGCAACGCTCAACCTGCTCCGCGCCTTTGCCCAGGGTGGTTATGCCGATCTGCACCGGGTACATCGCTGGAACCTTAGTTTTGTTGAAAACAGTTCGGAAGGTCAACGCTATCGGGAATTGGCCGATCGGCTGGCCGATACCCTTGGTTTCATGGAAGCCTGTGGCCTGACCAGTGAGACCACGCCGCAAATTCGTGAGACCGATTTTTTCACCTCTCACGAAGCCCTGCTTTTGGGCTACGAACAGGCGCTGACGCGCATCGATTCACTGACCGGGGAATGGTATGCCCTCGCTGCACATATGCTGTGGATCGGCGACCGCACCCGCCAAGCGGATAATGCCCAGGTTGAATTCCTGCGTGGCGTCCATAATCCCATCGGCATGAAATGCGGACCGACCATGACCGCCGATGATCTTTTGGGCATCATTGATCTATTGAATCCAGATAATGAGCCCGGCCGGATGACCTTGATTGTGCGCATGGGTGCCGATGAGGTCGAGAACAAGCTGCCGCCGTTGATCCGTGCCGTCGAACGCGAAGGCCGCGTCGTCGTGTGGTCGTGCGACCCGATGCATGCCAATACTGTCAAATCTTCTTCGGGCTACAAAACCCGCCATGTTGACCGCATTCTTCAGGAAGTCCGGGGCTTCTTCGACGTTCATCAGGCTGAAGGTACCTATGCCGGCGGTGTTCATTTCGAGATGACGGGGCAGGATGTCACCGAATGTGTCGGTGGCGCCCAGGCCATTAGCGAAACCGGGCTTGGTGACCGTTATCATACCCATTGTGATCCCCGGCTTAATGCGAGCCAGGTGCTCGAACTGGGCTTTACAATTGCCGATATGCTGAAGAAAGAACGTCAGCAGAACGGCGCGTCCCGAATTAAGGCGGCTTCCTGACACAGACGTTTTTCGGTGCCTTGGGCTGCGGGGAACGTCCCCGCCGCAGGTTTTGTCATATGTTGAAGTTGTATAAGGTGACGTATCCATGAGTGATGAACTGACTATAGGGCTGGCCCAGCTCAATCCCACGGTGGGAGACCTTGGCGGGAATGCACGCCTGATCGCCGAGGCGCATGTCCGAGCGGCAGCAGCTGGCTGTGATCTGGTTGTCACCAGCGAGCTGGCCCTTTCTGGTTATCCGCCCGAAGACCTGGTGATGAAGCCGATCTTTCTTGATGCGGTTGAAGACAGCATCAAGGATTTGGCGGCGCAAACGCGTAACGGTCCGGCACTTCTTCTGGGCGCGCCGTGGCGGGTGAATGGCGCATGCGCCAATGCGGCATTGTTGCTCGATGGCGGCAAGGTAGTGGCGGTCAGCGCCAAGCATGAACTGCCCAATTACGGTGTGTTTGATGAAAAGCGGGTGTTCACGGCGGGACCCTTACCGCAGCCCATTACGTGCCGTGGCGTGAAACTGGGCGTGCTGGTGTGCGAGGACATGTGGGTCGAAGCCCCGGCGGCTCATCTCAAGGCCGAGGGTGCCGAAGTGTTGGTTGTCCTGAACGGTTCACCCTTTGAAACGGATAAAACTGGAGAACGCTTGATGTTGGCGCGTGCCCGTGTGGCGACGACCGGTCTGCCCCTGATCTATGTCAATCAAGTGGGTGGGCAGGACGAATTGGTCTTCGATGGGGTCAGCTTTGTGCTCGATGGTGCAGGCAAAGAAGTGACGCGGCTGAAGGCCTTCGTGTCCGATTTCTCGGTTCTGAAATTGACCCGTGAGAAGGGCAAGCTGGTGCCGGGCGGTGGGGCGCTGGCTCCCGCGCTTGATGAGCCTGCGGCGATCTATCAGGCGATGATGCTGGGCTTGCGCGATTACGTGAATAAGAACGGTTTTCCGGGCGTATTGCTGGGTCTATCGGGCGGGATCGATTCGGCGCTTTCGGCAGTTGTTGCGGTCGATGCGCTGGGACCGGAACGGGTGCATTGCGTGATGATGCCTTCACCCTACACATCCCAAGACAGCCTTGATGATGCGGCTGAGCTTGCGACCAATAGTGGCGTGCGGCTCGATAACATCAGTATCTCCCCGGCCATGGATGCTTTCGACGACATGCTCAAGGATGTTTTTGCAGGTCAGACCAAGGACACCACGGAAGAAAATATCCAGGCACGTGCACGCGGGATCACCCTGATGGCATTGTCCAACAAGTTTGGCCATATGGTTCTGTCTACCGGCAATAAGTCGGAAATGTCCGTCGGCTATGCCACGCTTTATGGCGACATGTGCGGCGGCTATTCCGTGCTGAAAGACGTTTATAAAATGACGGTTTTCGCGCTTTCGCGCTGGCGGAATGAATACATGCCTGTTGGCGGGCTTGGGCCCACAGGTGCCGTCATGCCAGAACGCATCATCACCAAACCGCCATCGGCAGAATTAAAACCGAACCAGACCGACCAAGACAGCTTGCCCGATTATGATGTGCTCGACGATATTCTGCGGGCGCTGATCGAAGGTGAAAAAGCCGTTGATGACATTGTTGCCCATGGGCATGACCGCGATACGGTCATGCGTGTTTGGCGCATGGTCAACATAGCCGAATACAAACGGCGTCAGGCGCCTCCCGGTGTCAAGATCACGCGGCGCTCTTTTGGGCGCGATCGGCGCTATCCGATCACCAATGCGTTTTCCGGTACTCGTCCGGATAAGAGTAAAGATAAGGGCTGAGGTGGACCAGATGCGGCGTATCTGCTACCCCATGCCAACGACTAAAAAAGGGTGTTAAGCGCGTGACTTTCAGGCTGCACAATACATTGAGCCGGACCAAGGAGGACTTTGTCCCCCTCGATCCCGGCCATGTGCGCATGTATGTGTGCGGGCCGACGGTCTATGACCGTGCGCATATCGGCAATGCCCGGCCCGTCGTGATATTCGACGTGCTGTACCGGTTGCTTAAGGCACGGTTCCCCCGGGTGACCTATGTGCGCAATATCACTGACGTGGATGACAAAATCATCGCTGCCGCCGATGAAAAGGGCATCGTCATTGACACCCTGACCACCGAGACGACGCAAGCCTTTCATGAGGATATGGCGGCGCTTGGGGCGCTTGAGCCTGATGTGGAGCCACGGGCGACCCAGCATATTCCCCAGATGATCGCGATGATCGAAAAACTGATCGCGTCGGACCATGCCTATGTCGCTGACGGACACGTGCTGTTCAATGTGCTGACGATGCCTGACTATGGCCGGCTCGCTAATCGTGACCGGCGCGAGATGATCGCCGGCGCCCGGGTCGAAGTGGCTCCCTATAAAAAGGACCCGGCGGACTTCGTGCTGTGGAAGCCTTCCAGTGACGATCAGCCGGGGTGGGACAGCCCCTGGGGACGTGGGCGGCCCGGCTGGCACATTGAATGCTCTGCCATGAGCGAAGCCCATCTTGGCGAAAGCTTCGACATCCACGGTGGCGGGCTCGATCTAATCTTTCCTCATCATGAAAATGAGTTGGCCCAAAGCACCTGTGCCCATAATGGGGCGCAGTTCGTTAGCTACTGGCTACACAATGGGTATCTCACCGTGAACGGCGAGAAGATGTCGAAATCGCTCGGCAATTTTTTCACTGTTTGCGATTTGCTGGCGAAGGCGCCGGGTGAGGCGCTGCGGTTTTACATGTTAGGCGCCCATTATCGCCAACCCCTGGATTGGACCCTCGACGGATTGGCCGAGGCTAAGCGCGGCCTTGATCGCCTCTATGGCGCATTGCGGAGTGTTGCAAACATCACGGCAAAACCGGCCGATACCCATGATAGGGTAATGGCCGCACTCGAAGATGACCTCAACACGCCTTTAGCCATTGCTCAGTTGCATGAAACGGTGACCGCGCTGAATAAGGCCACCAGTGAAGACGTGCGTGCGGTATTGAAGGGGCAATTGCTTGCTGGGGGTGCTCTGCTTGGGCTGCTGGGCACGGATGCCGAGACCTGGTTCAAATGGAGCCCGGATCTTGCTTGCGGTCTAGCAGAAGATGAGATTGAGGCATTGATCAAAGCCCGCGCCCAGGCCCGCGAGGATAAAAATTTTGCCGAAGCCGACCGTATCCGCGATACCCTTGCGGATGCTGGCGTTGTCCTTGAGGATAAGGCTGAGGGTACGATTTGGAGGCGGGCGGGATAACATGGCCAAGAAAGAGCGCATTTATCTCTATGATTCGACGCTGCGGGACGGCGCGCAGACGCAAGGCGTGGACTTCAACGTCAATGACAAGATCGCCATCGCCCGGGCGCTTGACGATCTCGGCATTGATTACGTTGAAGGCGGCTGGCCAGGGGCTAATCCGACCGACGACGCCTTTTTTGCCGATTTGCCGGAACTCTCTCACGCCCGCATGACCGCGTTCGGCATGACGCGGCGTGCTGGCCGTTCGACCGACAATGACCCCGGCCTGAAGGCGCTGATGGGGACCAAAGCGCGAGTCGCCTGCATGGTCGGCAAGGCCTGGGATTTTCATGTCAAGGTGGCGCTCGGCATTGGCCTCGATGAAAATGTTCGCATGATTGATGACAGCATCAAGCTGGCGGCCCAAAAGATGGATGAGGTGTTGTTCGACGCCGAACATTTCTTCGATGGTTATAAATCGGATCCCGGTTTTGCCCTGGAATGTGTGAAGGCGGCCCATGGTGGGGGCGCCCGCTGGGTGGTGCTGTGTGATACCAACGGGGGCACTTTGCCCGATGAAATTGAACGGATCGTTGCAGAGATCGCAAAGCATGTGCCGGGCGATCACCTTGGCATTCATTGCCATAACGATACCGAAAACGCGGTGGCCAATTCACTAGCCGCCGTGCGTGCCGGTGCACGCCAAATTCAAGGGACCGTCAATGGCTTGGGTGAGCGTTGCGGCAATGCCAATCTGATTTCACTCCTGCCGAGCTTGATGTTGAAAATGGGCTATGAGACCGGGGTTGATCCCGAAACATTGGCGCGGCTGACCCATACCTCCCGGCTTTTGGACGAACGGCTCAACCGCGCGCCCAACCGACACGCGGCCTATGTGGGCGAGGCGGCCTTTGCCCATAAAGGGGGGCTGCATGTGTCGGCAGTTGAAAAAGACCCGCGTTGTTATGAGCACGTGCCGCCTGAATCGGTGGGCAATTCCCGCCATATCGTGGTTTCCGATCAGGCGGGGCGGTCAAATGTGGCCTCGCGCCTGCGCGATGTCGGGATTGAGGTGGCCGGTGACGACGCCCGTATCGGCAAGCTGGTGGCCGAAATCAAGGCGCGCGAGTACGAGGGTTATTCCTATGATGGCGCCGATGCCAGCTTTGAACTACTGGCGCGTCGAACCATGGAGAGCGTGCCGGAGTATTTTCGGCTGACGTCGTTTAGGGTGCTCGATGAGCGGCGCTGGAACGCGCGTGGCCAGTTGGTGACCTTGTCGGAAGCCACCATCAAGGTCGAGATCAAGGGCGAGCACACGATGACCGTGTCCGAAGGCAATGGCCCGGTGAATGCGCTTGATAATGCGCTGAGGAAGGCGTTGCTCCCGGCCTATAGCGAGCTCGAGGACATGCGTCTGGTCGATTATAAGGTGCGCATCTTGACCCCCAGCGATGGCACCAAGGCGCTCACCCGCGTTGTCATCGAAAGTGTTGATGGCCAGGGGCAACGTTGGTCCACGGTAGGGGTGTCGGCTAACGTCATTGATGCCTCTTTCAACGCGCTTTTTGACGCGATCACCTACAAATTATTCACGGCGCATGCCGCCGCCTGAACGCGCCGCGCCGAAACGCCCCCCGCGTTCGCGCAAGGCCGGCAAGGCCGGTGCCGAGGCGTTTGAGGCGAATGGGGCCAATGCCGGCAGTCAGCCGGTGATCATCCTTGATCATCCGCAACTTGGTGAAAATATCGGCTTTGCCGCCCGGGCCATGCTCAATTGTGGGCTGGTGCGCTTGCGCCTTGTGACCCCCCGGGCCGGTTGGCCCAATGAGCGTGCTGTGGCTGCGGCCGCTGGGGCCACCAATGTTCTCGATGCGGCGGTCGTGCATAAGGATATGACGGCGGCGGTCGGCGATTTGACCCGCATCTATGCCACTACCGCGCGGCCCCGTGATATGCGCAAACCGGTAATGGACGCCCGTGCGGCGGCGGCCGATATGGCGGCGGCCCAAAAGGCGGGCGCACAGGTCGGGATCGTCTTTGGCCGTGAACGCACAGGTCTTGATAATGAGGATGTTTCCCGCGCCGATGTGATTGTCGAGGTGCCGCTTAATCCTGAGTTTTCGTCCCTCAATCTGGGGCAGGCGGTACTGCTGGTGGCCTATGAGTGGCGCATGGCGATGCTGGGCAGGGGCGATCAACCTGGCATACGCCTTGGCGGCGCTCCCGGTGAGGACGCGCGCCAGGAAGAAATCGCGCAGCTCTTTGCCCATTTAGAAGGCGCCTTGGACACGGCCGGTTATTTTTTCCCGCCCGAAAAGGCTCCGCGCATGAAGCGGAATCTCCGGACCCTGCTCCTGCGGGGCGGCCTCAACGCCCAGGAAGTGCGCAGCCTGAGGGGGGTCATCAAGGCCCTCACCGGGGTCGATGAGGATAAGAAAAAATCCTAGAAAATCAGGGTTTCTGGGGGATAAACCGTGATCCCGCCCGGGCAATTGACTTTCGTTTCTGCCGCTGTATATTGCCGCGCCTTCCCGACCTTGGCCAAAGGCCTCGCTCCGAAGCAATTTTTCGGCGCAGGCGGGACAATAATAACACCGGATAAACTAGGGTATTGAGATATGAGCAAACGACAATCGTCGAAGTATAAGATCGACCGCCGCCTCGGGGTTAACCTCTGGGGTCGAGCAAAAAGCCCCTTCAATAAGCGCGAATCGGTGCCCGGCCAGCATGGCCAGCGGCGCTTTAAAGTGTCCAACTATGGCCAGCAGTTGATGGCTAAGCAAAAGTTGAAGGGCTATTACGGCAATATTGGCGAACGCCAATTCCATAGCTATTACGTCGAAGCGGTGCGCCGCCGTGGCGATACCGGCGAACAGCTGATCGGTTTGCTGGAAAGCCGGCTCGACGCCGTGATCTATCGCATGAAATTCGTGCCGACCGTGTTCGCCGCCCGCCAGTTCGTCAACCACGGCCATATCCTGGTCAACGGCAAGCGTGTCACCGTGCCGTCCTATCAGGTCTCGGTCGATGATGAGATTGAGGTCCGGCAAAAATCACGCGAGCTGCCGCTGGTGCTCGATGCGGTTGGTTCACCCGAACGCGATGTGCCCGAATACGTGGATGTGGATTTCAAAGCCCTGAAAGGCCGCTTTGTCCGCCGTCCGCTGATGGCCGAAGTGCCTTATCCGGTGCAGATGGAACCGAACCTAGTGATCGAGTTCTATTCCAGATAGCCATTTGATTTGCCTAAAGCTCTACTACAGTCATCAAGGCGCAAAGGGCCGGTCCAATGGATCGGCCCTTTTGCTTTGCAGGGAGAGGCTTAAGGGCAACCGGCGGTCAGCCGGTGGTCCAATGGGCGCTTTCGGCGCCCGGATCAAAGGCGCGCAGGCTAAGGGCCGGGTTGCGGTTGATCAGCGGCCGGGCATACATCGGGTGGCCCATGGAGCGCACTTCGTGATCCAGCACATAGATTACCTTGCCGGTATCGGGATCGACAATATCCTTGAACCGGTATTGGTGCTGGTTCGATTCCTGATAGATCAGCCCTCTTTCCAGCAGCTGTTCATAAGGATTGGAGAAATCGGCGATATAGAACTGGACGTGGTTGTTATCATAGGGCACGCGCGGTTTTTTAGTCTCCCGGAAATAGAGGAACTGACCTTCACCGGCTGAGACCCGCGCGCAAGGCGCGCTCTTGCGGGTGATCACTTTCGTCGCGGCACCGAACACCTTGTTGTAGAAGCGCCCGATGCCCGCCGCCGTGCCTTGGGGCGCGTCGAACTCAACATAGGCCATGCCGAGCTTCATGCGGCCAAAGCGTTTGGCATTGGGCGTGTGGCAATCGATCCGGTTGCCCCAGGGGCAGGTGGTTTCTACCGCGTCTTTGGTTTCGCGGAATTTGAACTTGGTGCCCTTGAGTTCGTCTTTGACCAGCTTGAGGCGTTTGACCAGCGCGGCGCGGTCGGGGATCACCAGTCCGGTGATGCCCTGCACCACCTGGGGTTTGCGGGTCGGCAGGTGGAACTGGCTCATCCCGGCATTGACCCACATATTGTTGGTGCCGGTCATCAAATAGGGATCGCGGGTCAGGCCGAGGCCGGTGACGTAAAATGCCGTAGCCAACCGTTGATCGGCAACCTGGACGTTGACATGGCCGAGGTTGACAATATTGCTGAGGTCTTCGGCCCCGCGATTGAACTGCTTTTCAGCCATCATATCCTCGCTGTCGTCGACGAGTCTTGCATTGCCCTAGGTCGGGAGCGTTACTCGCTGACCTGCGGCATTTCAGTGACGGGGATGCCCTTGAGCGCGAACAGCTCGTGCAATTCGCCGGCTTGGTACATTTCGCGGATGATGTCGCAGCCACCAACGAATTCGCCTTTCACGTAAAGCTGGGGAATGGTCGGCCAGTCAGAGAAGCTTTTTACGCCTTCACGTATGTCGGCGTCGGCGAGGACATCGATGCCCTTGAACTTGACTCCCATCAGCGACAGCACCTGGACTAGGGTTGCGGAAAAGCCGCATTGGGGAAATACCGGTGTGCCTTTCATGAACAGGACGACATCGTTGTCGGTGACTTCATTCTTGATTTTCTGGTGCGCGGGATTTTCGGTCATTTGTCTACCTCTTGGGGCTGGGTGGCCGGTTAAGATTTGGCGCTGGTTTTCAGCGCAAGGGCATGGAGCTCGCCCCCCATGCGGCCCTTAAGGGCGTCGTAGACCAGCTGATGCTGGCGTACGCGGGGCAGGCCTTCGAAACTGCTTGAGGCGACATGGGCGGCGTAATGATCACCATCCCCGGCGAGGTCCTCAATACGGACCTCGGCATCGGGTAGGGCGTCCTTAATCAGGCGCTCAATTTCAGCGGCATCCATTGCCATGTTCAGGCCTCCATAAGCCGTGTTGGCCCTATTCTAGCGGGTCTCACCGTCGCCGTCGCCCATATAGGTGGGGAACCAGCCCTCATGGGCGGTCCGCAGCCGTGTCAGTGATATGGTGCTGGTCCCGGGCAATGTCAATTCCGCCCCGCCGGTGCGGCCAATCAAACCCGCTTTGAGGCCGATTTTATGGGCCCGCGCGATAAGGGCCGCGCTATTGGGGGTCGTCAGCACGTAGCATCCCTGGTCTTCACCAAAGGCCCAGGCATGAAGGGCCGGAGCACCTTCCGGTATGGAGAGGATGGCGCCGATGTTGGACGCCATGGCCATTTCTGCTACGGCGACCAACAGCCCACCGTCGGAAATGTCATGGCAGGCGGTAAGATTCCCGGCGGTAATTTCGCCGCGCACGAAATCGCCATTGGCCCGTTCGGCCACGAGATCCACCGGCGGTGGTGGGCCGTCGCGGCGATCTAAAACCTCGCGCAGATAGGCCGAACATCCAAGATGTCCCCGAATTTCACCGATGACGACAATATCTTCGCCTTCGCCTTTGAACGGTAGGGAGACAGCTTTGGTGATGTCGTCAATCACGCCGACGGCACCAATGGCCGGTGTCGGCAGGATGGCTTTGCCGTTTGTTTCGTTATAAAAAGAGACATTGCCCGAAACCACTGGGAAGTCGAGCGCGAGACAGGCCTCCCGGATACCTTCGATGCAATCAGCAAACTGACCCATGATTTCGGGCCGTTCGGGATTGCCAAAATTCATATTGTCGGTGATGGCAAGCGGGCGGGCGCCCACCGCGGTCAGGTTCCGCCAGGCTTCAGCCACCGCTTGGGCGCCGCCGGTTTGCGGATGGGCAAAGCAATAGCGAGGATTGCAATCAGCGGTCAGGGCCAGGCCGCGGTTTGTGCCGTGAATACGAACGATGGCTGCGTCGCCACCGGGCCGCGCCACTGTGTCGGCCATGACCATGTGATCATATTGATCCCAGATCCACCGCTTGGAACAAAGATCAGCCGAACCGACCAGGGTTTCGAGCGCCCCCATGAGGTCGTCGGGTGCCGACACTGATGCGCCATCGAGAGGGGCGGGCAGCAGTGTCGATGTGGTCGGCCGGTCATAGATGGGCGCGGCTTCCGCCAAGGGATCAATGGGCAGGTCGGCGACGACGGCGCCATCCATCTTCAGCACCATACGACCTGTATCGGTGAGCGTGCCGATGACGGCGAAATCCAACTCCCATTTCTCAAAAATGGCGCGGGCGATGTCTTCGCGGCCGGGTTTGAGGACCATCAGCATCCGTTCCTGGCTTTCCGACAGCATGATTTCGCAAGGAGTCATGGCAGTTTCGCGCACCGGCACGGCGGAGAGATCAAGCTCCACGCCAACCCCTCCCTTGCCCGCCATCTCAAATGCCGATGAAGTCAGGCCTGCCGCGCCCATGTCCTGGATGCCAATGATGACGTCTTCGGCCATCAGTTCCAGGCAGGCTTCGATCAGCAGTTTTTCGGTGAAGGGGTCGCCGACCTGCACTGTGGGGCGCTTAGCATCGGCTTGATCGTCGAATTCGGCTGACGCCATGGTGGCGCCATGAATGCCGTCGCGTCCGGTCTTGGAGCCGACATAGACCACCGGATTACCAATGCCACTGGCCGTAGCGTAAAAGATGCGGTCTGCGTCGGCAATGCCCACGGTCATGGCATTGACCAGGTTATTGCCGTTGTAGCTGGCGTCGAAATCACAAGACCCGCCTACCGTCGGCACGCCCACACAATTGCCATATCCGCCGATCCCGGCAACCACGCCAGATACCAGATGGCGTGTCTTTTCATGGGCCGGTTCACCAAAGCGCAAGGCGTTGAGATTGGCCACCGGACGCGCGCCCATGGTGAACACGTCGCGCAGGATACCGCCGACACCGGTGGCAGCACCTTGGTAGGGTTCAATGAAGGAGGGATGGTTGTGGCTTTCCATCTTGAACACGGCAGCGAGTCCATCGCCGATATCAATGACGCCGGCATTTTCGCCGGGCCCGCAGATGACCCAGGGCGCTTCGGTCGGCAGGCGCCGGAGCCATTTGCGCGACGATTTATAAGAACAATGTTCGGACCACATCACCGAAAAGATGCCGAGTTCGGTAATATTGGGCTCCCGCCCCATGATTTCGAGCACGCGGGCGTATTCGTCCTTGCTCAACCCGTGAGCGGCGACGACATCAGGGGTGATCTCGCTGGCGCTCATCGGCCAAGGCTTTCTGTGAGGCTTTCGAACAGGGCCTTGCCATCGGTGCCGGTGAGCAGCGGATCGGCAAGGCGTTCGGGATGGGGCATCATGCCGAGCACATTGCCCGCCGCATTGGTGAGCCCGGCGATATTATTGAGTGAACCATTGGGATTGATTGCCGGTGTGACCTCGCCCGCCGGTGTGGCATAGCGGAAGGCAACTTGCCCATCGCCTTCGATGCGTTTCAGGGTCTCTGGATCGGTATAATAATTGCCATCGGCATGGGCGATGGGGATGCGAATCACCTGGCCGGTTTGGTAATGGGATGTGAAGGGCGCGCGGGCCTCTTCGACCCGCAGATGGATATCGCGGCAGATGAATTTGAGGCTGGCATTGCGCATCAGGGCACCCGGTAGGAGCCCGGTTTCGGTCAGGACTTGAAAGCCGTTACACACGCCGAGAACGGCGACACCCGCAGCGGCCCGTTTCCTGACTTCAGCCATGATCGGAGATTGGGCGGCCATGGCCCCGGCACGGAGGTAATCGCCGTAGGAAAACCCGCCTGGCACGGTGATTAGATCGACCTCGGGGAAATCGACTTCGCGATGCCAGACCATCAGAGGGGCCGTGCCCGTGGCCTGGGCCAGCGCGACTTGCATGTCGCGATCGCAATTAGAGCCGGGGAAGACGATGACGACGGATTTCATATACTGCCCTGAACGGGAACCTAACTGTCGAGGTCGATGGTGTAATCCTCGATCACGGTATTGGCCAAAAGCTTTTCGCACATATCGCTAATTTGCGCGCGTGCCTTAGCGGCGTCGGTCTCATCAATCTCAAGCTCAATGAATTTTCCTTGACGAACTTCACCAACACCTGAGAAACCAAGTGACTTCAAAGCATTGCCAATGGCTTTGCCTTGGGGATCGAGAACCCCTGTTTTAAGCGTAACGTGAACACGTGCGCGCATTGGCTACTGGATTTCTTTCGAACCTTGAGGATCGCCCGGCCCACTTTCAGGCAAGACGCCGAGTCGGCGTGCCACTTCCTGATAGGCCTCTTCGACACTACCGAGATCACGCCGGAAGCGGTCCTTGTCCATCTTTTCGTTAGTTTTAATGTCCCATAACCGGCAGGAATCGGGGCTAATTTCATCGGCCAGTACGATCCGCACTTCTTCGCCGTCGTACCAGCGGCCGAACTCAAGCTTGAAATCGACCAACCGGATGCCGATGCCGAGAAACAGCCCCAACATGAAGTCATTGATGCGTAGCGACATATTGACGATATCATCGAGTTCTTGGTGGGTTGCCCAACCGAAACAGCTGATATGTTCTTCGGCGATGATGGGATCACCGAGTTCATCATTCTTGTAATAATATTCGAGAATCGAACGTGGCAGCGCAGTGCCTTCCTCAATACCGAGGCGCTGCGACAATGTGCCGGCAGCGATGTTGCGGATGACGACTTCGATAGGAATGATTTCCACCTCACGCACAAGCTGCTCACGCATATTGAGCCGCTTGATGAAATGAGTGGGGATGCCTATTTCCCCAAGCCTGACCATCAGCAACTCAGAGATGCGGTTATTGAGCACCCCCTTGCCGGCGATAGTGCCCTTTTTCTTGTTGTTAAAGGCGGTGGCATCGTCTTTGAAATATTGGACGATGGTTCCAGGCTCAGGCCCTTGGAACAATACCTTGGCCTTGCCTTCGTATATCTGTTTGCGGCGGGGCATGGGTGCCTTACTTGGCTTAAAATGGCGCGGACGCCAGGGTGAATTGAGAGAGATGTATAGCACAATCGCTGCCCAAGACAATGGCGGCCAGGGAAGTCATTCGCCCCCTCAAAAGCTAAGGAATACGCGGGCAAATAGGGTCTAGAAGGTGACGTCCTGATAGGGCGCGGTTCCGGGTTGCTCGGCGCAGAAACGCCAGATTGGCCGGGTGGCGACGCCAGGGGCGGGAAGGGCGATCAAGGCGCCTGAGCGTGTGCCGCAGCCATCAGTGGTGGTAAAGGCCATGGCGCCCCTCGGGCCGCCCTCGGGCGTGGTTTCGGTGGCGGCCATCAGGGCCTCCCAATCAGCCCAGTCATTGTCGCCGGGCTCAGGGGCCGCGGCAGCCTTGAAGCGGGGCAGATAGGTCCGGATACGGGCGTGGCCGATATCGTTCATATCACGCGCTGTGATCATGGAATGGCCTGTTGCCACTTGTTTGATGGTTAGTGGCCCGTCGCCCGGGGCACGCAACCAGAACGCATCGTGATTGTCGGCGACGATAAGGTTAAACGGCCGGTAGGCCGTGCCATCGAGGCCCTTAAGGGCCCGGGCGGCCTCGGCGGCCTCGGCGTGATCCAGGGCTTCCAGCACCACCTCGCCGCGTGAGCGCTTGCCGGAAACGGGGCCTAGCGTGCCTTCGCGGTTTATGATCGCGGCGACGACGCCGACGTCATTGACGCCCAGCCAAGAGCCGCCCGCTAATTCATCGAGGCCTGCCACCACATCGGGGCGGTCGGGCCAGTGGCGTCCGGGCGGTTGCCAGGGGCGATCGACCATTTCGTCGCGGTTGGCGGCTAGGATCAGCGGCCATTCATGGTTGGGGCGGCGTAGGATGACAACGGTGCACATAAACTTTCGATACCATCCCTGGGCCCGGCTCGCTATAAGAATGGTAACAAGATCACCAACGGCGGCAGACCTTTTTAGGGAATCAGGAGTACGTAATGAGCGGTTTTGAGGATCGGGAAAAGGGCTTTGAGGCCAAGTATAAGGTCGACCAGGAGACCCAATTCAAGATTATTGCGCGGCGCAACAAGCTTCTGGGTGAATGGGCCGCAGCCCAGATGGGGATCACGGGTGAGGGGGCTGCCAATTATGCCCGAGAGGTTGTGGCGTCCGATTTCGAAAAGCCGGGTGATTCGGATGTCGTCGAAAAGGTCTTAAAGGACCTGGAGGCCAAGGGTATCACGCTGAGCGAAGGCGA
>JBLHLO010000011.1:0-15287 GCA_047621105.1 Alphaproteobacteria bacterium | reverse complement strand
GAACCTGTCAGACGAGGCTGTCTTGCAATAGACATGCCACATCCTCCAGTAGCACGTCGCGGACGATTTTACCTTGGCCGATATCATTGGCTAGGATGAAGGTTAGTGACCCCGCATGCACTTTCTTGTCATGGCGCATATGGGCAATCAGGTTGTCGGCGGTAAAACCATAGCCTTTGGGGCTAGACGGAAGCCCCACCGCGTCGAGATGCGCTTTAAGCCGCGCCGCCCGACCTGGTGGACACAGACCCGTGCGTTCCGAGAGCGCCAGCGCCAACACCATGCCGATGGCCACTGCCTCACCATGGATCAAGGTGTCGGAAAAACCGGTTTCCGCCTCCATGGCATGGCCGAAAGTATGGCCGAGGTTGAGAAGGGCGCGTTCACCCTGTTCACGTTCATCTGATGAAACGATATTGGCTTTGGCCTGACAGCTGGTCGTGACGGCTTCTTGACGCGCTTGCGGGTCGCCGTCGATGAGGGCCGTGCCGTGGTTTTCAAGCCATTGGAAAAACCCAGCGTCGTTGATGACACCGTATTTTGCCACCTCAGCATAGCCAGACAGCAGTTCCCGCCGCGGCAAGGTGTCGAGAACGCCGATATCGGCGAGCACCATGCGCGGTTGATAGAAAGCTCCTACTAAATTCTTGCCATGGCGGGTATTGATGCCGGTCTTGCCACCGACCGAACTGTCTACCTGGGACAAGAGCGTCGTCGGCAATTGAACAAAATCTATGCCGCGTAGGGCTATTGCTGCAGCGAAACCGGTGAGATCACCAACCACGCCGCCGCCGAGGGCCACCAGCATCGAGGAACGTTCGATGTCGCGATCCAAGAGGTCGTCGATCAATCGGGACAGGTGATCGAAATCCTTGGTGTGTTCGCCAGGATCCAGCACCACCGTGCGATGGCCGATATCGGCGGCGCTAAGGGCTTGTTCGACGGTGGTGAGGTGAAGTGCCGCCACATTTGTGTCGGTAATGATGGTGACGCGGCGCTGAGAAGTATGCTCACCAAGCAGGGGGCCTAAATGTTCCCCGGCCGCCGCCAGGAGTCCCTCGCCGACGCGGATTTCGTAGGACCGATCGCCGAGTGCGACTTCAATGGTGCTGTATTTACTCATGGCTTTGATGTGTGTCCGTATCTTGGTGTCATTAGTTGCGCGTATTGCGTTGCCCGGCTCTTTTAGATCCGGGCATAGGCCGTGTGCCGGCGCTTTTGCTCAGCGTTATTTTGGTTAGAGTCCCCCGGCCAAGATGTTTTTCGATCGCCTTAATCACGCGCTCGACCACGCTATTTGCCCCTTCCTCACCGGTTTCCACCATTATGTCGGCGCTGGCGTAGATAGGGTAGCGTTCGTCGATCAGTCTGGCGAGAATCTCTCGCGGGTCGCCCTCTTTCAATAAGGGGCGCCCCCCCCGGCGTTGGGTACGTTTGAGCAGCGTTTCGAGGTCGGCCTTGAGCCATACCGAGATCCCTTGTGCGGCGATGGCGGCTCGGGTGTCGGCGTCCATATAGGCCCCGCCGCCGGTAGCAATCACCCGTGCGGGTTCTGTTAAGAGCCGGGCGATAACCCGGCGTTCACCGGAGCGGAACACCGCTTCGCCATCTTGAGCAAAAATCTCCTCAACGGTCGCACCGGCAGCGGTTTCAATTTCACTATCGGCATCAACGAATTCAAGGCCGGTGCGCTTCGCCAGCAGACGGCCGATCGAGGTCTTGCCTGCGCCCATGAGGCCAACCAGCACAATCGACCGTCCTTCGAGGATATTGGTGGCCGGGTCGGGGCGTTCTGTGTCGGCGCTAGACATAGGTCTTTGATCCTGACATCCGCACGGCGTGGGGATGCTGATGGTATTGCGTGAAACGGGCGGAACAGTTAGTTTGCCGCAAAATAGCCATAGTCGATTTTTAGTGTAAACAGAATAAGATACCCGATGCAGTGGCATCAGGGTGGGATCCCTATACATTCGGGATTGCCACTGGTCAGCCACCTAGCCCAAGAACAAGGAATACCGCGGCACACCCACAGAAAAGCCCGCAGATATGCCCATGACTTTGATCCCGCGCATTATTTTCGTCATTCTTGCCGCTGCCCTTGTCGGCGGCGCGGTATTTCTTGCCAATTGGGATATTCCCGCGCCTTCGGCGCCAGTCGAGAAGGTCATCCCTAATGACCGTGTCCTGCGCTGATTCACGTGCCTGGGCCGTGCCTGGCCTGGGTTTGGTCATGGGATTGGGCCTGGCTATTGGATTTGGCCTAACCCTCCCGCTCGCCGCAGTGGCCGACCAACTGGTGCAATCACTTCCGGCCAATGCGGCACCGGTGACCCTGGCGCCTCCGCAGTCATTGACATCAAAGCCCGTCGGTTCTGCGCCTCTCAAACCTAGTCCTGATGTGCAGGTCAAGCCGGCTACCGCCGGAAACGGGATCAAAGTCGATACATTGGGCGAGATCGATGCCGATTCAGTCGGGCTCCTCGATGCGGCTGGTGGCGGCTTCGGTGTTGCGATGTGGCAGGGAACGGCGCGCAAGCTGGTCGAACGGTTGCTGCCGCAACTTCCCGATGCGCCGAAATCCGTCATTGCCCGTAAACTCTATCGTAAACTGCTGCTGAGTGCGGCTGAAACGCCGGTCGGTTCCCGTCCCAAGGGCGCGCCGAGCTTGGTGTCCATGCGTATTGGCCGGCTTCTTGCCCAGGGTGACATCGTTTCGGCGCAGGCCCTGTTGCGGGTGGTGCCTGTCCGCACGACCGATGAAGCCATTGCGCTTGACCGGGCCCGGGTGGCGCTATTGATGAATGACAATGCCGGTGCCTGTGCTGTGATCCGCGGACGGCTCGGCGACTACCCCAATATTTTCTGGCGCAAGGGCCAGGTCTTTTGCCAATTGCTCACGGGTGACACGGCGGGCGCGTCAATTGGGGCCGGATTATTAACTGAGCAGGGCGTTGATGACGCGCCGTTCTATGCCCTTACCCGGATACTGGGGGGTGAAAAGGGTGTTGCAGTTGGCGGGCTTGAAAAGCCGACGCCCCTGCATATGGCCATGATGCGCGCATCCCGTGTCCAGGTGCCGCCCGGTCTCTTTGGCGACAACGTGAGCCGTAGTACCGCCGTGGTACTGCGCACCGTTGCACTGAGCCCTAATGCTGATCTCGACACGAGGCTTGAAGCTGCAGAGCGGGCGGAGATGCGCGGCGCACTTAATGCCGATGCGCTGATCCAACTTTACCTTTCGGTCAATTTTACGCCGGACGAATTATCGGGTGCCTTGAGTTCAGCAGCGACCCTGTCTGGCCCGCGTGGCCGGGCACTCCTATTCCGGGCGGCCCGCAACCAGAATGTCGCTTCGGCGCAAGCGGAGATCATCTCTCGGGCGTTGACCCTGGCGCGACCTCAGGGGCGGCTTGGCACAGCGGTGCGGGTGTTCGTTCCCCAGCTTTCAGCTCTTGACGCGAGTGAGGATCTGGCCTGGTTTGCTGCCGAGGCCGGTGCCGCCCTTCATTATGCGGGCTTAGCTGAGGCGGGGGCCAAATGGGACGCCCTGGCTGCGGCGAAGCCCAATGCCGCAGCCAAATCCCCCACTGCCGGCGCGACCATGAAAATACCAGCCGATGCCGTGCTCTGGCCGTTTGCCGCACTTGCTGCCCTGCCTGCGCCCAAGGCGATCGAAAGCGGCTCAGTGGTCGTGGCCGCCAGCGATGGCGCGTCGACTAGTGTGGAAACGATCAAAGTGCAGCCGCTTAACCCTGCCGAAGTTGGTTCCCAAGGATTCGATATCGCCGGTTTTAACCGCTGGTGGCAAGGGGCCGTTGCCCTTGGCGGGGAACAACGCAGCGCGCGCGCGGCGCGAATTTTAGTGCTGATGGAAGCGCTGGGTGCGTCGGTGCCTGGCGAAGTTTGGTCACGTCTGGTTGTAATTGGGCGCGAGACCCCGTCACTGCCACCGGTTGGCTTGATGGCGCAGCTCAAGCGGGCTGCCGCTGCTGGTCATATTGGTGAAACGGTATTGTTGGCGCTCACCGCGCTTGGGGCCGATACTCCCGGTCAAACAGATGTGCGGGTGTTGGGCCCGGTGGTGCGGGCACTTCATGCGATCGGGTTGACCGATGCGGCGCGGGGGCTCGCCGTCGAAGCCATTTTTGAGGCACATTCCTGAGCAGCGATTGCGCATAAAAACTTAGACTAAAAACAGGGGCTAAAACACAGGCCCAATCACAGTAACGGCAATAGGCGATTGCATGGCAAGGCGGCATGTCATCAGCAAATATCCCAAGGCGGCGGGGCCTCATGTCGATGCCTTCACCGAAATGCTGGCTGCCGAACGCGGCGCGGCAGTCAATACGATCAGCGCCTATACCCGCGACCTTCTCGATTTTGCGGCATATCTGGATGGCACAGAACGAACGCTTGCTGATGCCGTGAGTGCGGATTTGCGGGGGTATCTCGGGCAATTAAACACGAGCGGACGCGGCGCGCGCACGGCGGCAAGGCACCTTTCGGCGCTCCGTCAGTTTTATCGCTTTCTCTTCGCCGATGGGGTGCGGAATGATGACCCCACGGCGGGTATCGACAGCCCGCGCCGGGGACGGAGCTTGCCGCGGACGCTGTCTGAAGGAGATGTTGAATCCTTGTTTGGGGCGGCCAAGGCGCGTCAGGACCGCTCCGCATTACGCCTGCGTGCACTGTTGGAAATCATCTACGCGACGGGGCTGAGGGTCTCGGAACTGGTCGGCCTCCCACTTTCGGCGCTCGCCGGTGACGGCCAGTTCCTCTTGGTTGTCGGCAAGGGCGGCAAGGAGCGGTTGGTGCCGCTGTCAGAACCGGCACGGGCGGCGCTCGACGAATGGTTGCCCGTGCGTCGTGCCTTGGTCGGGGAACGCGGTTCACGCTGGATGTTCCCTTCAGGCGCTGCCGCCGGCCACCTGACCCGCCAGCGCTTTGCACAAATTCTCAAGGAAGTTGCCGTTGAAGCCGGGCTTGACCGGCGCGCAGTTTCGCCCCATGTGTTGCGCCATGCGTTTGCCAGTCATCTGTTGGCCCATGGTGCGGATCTACGCAGCGTCCAGCAAATGCTGGGTCATGCTGATATCTCCACGACCCAGATCTATACTCATGTGCTGGAAGGGCGCTTGCAGCGTCTGGTCAACGAAAATCATCCGTTGGCCCGACAGGCGAGCTCTGACATGGACGGTGGGGATGTTTGAGCAGGCCAGCCATGGCAGGGATTTGACAAATCCGCCCCGCCAAGGCATGAAGAGCGAAATTCACCCGGGACGAATTGCGGCGGTTTGATGCCCACTTTTCTGGAATTTGAAAAACCCATTGCCGAACTGGAAGGCAAGATCGAGGAACTGCGTCACCGCGACACCGGCGGCGATGTGTCGATTGCGGACGATGTATCCAAGCTTCAAGTACGGGTCGACAAATTGGTGCGCGATACGTATGCCAAGCTATCGGCTTGGCAGAAGGTGCAGGTCGCACGTCATCCGGAGCGTCCGCATTTCGTCGATTATGTTGCTGGGCTGATAGAAGATTTTATCCCGCTGGCAGGCGACCGCTGCTTTGCCGAGGATGAGGCTATCGTTGGCGGCATCGGCCGTTTTCGGGGCCGTTCGGTGGTCGTTGTCGGCAATGAGAAGGGTTCCGACACCGAATCGCGCGTGCGCCACAATTTTGGTATGGCGCGGCCCGAAGGATACCGTAAGGCGCGGCGGCTGTTTGCCCTCGCTGATCAATTCAAGCTGCCGGTCATTACTCTGGTTGATACCGCCGGCGCTTATCCCGGCGTCGGGGCGGAAGAACGGGGTCAGGCCGAAGCCATCGCGCGCTCCATCAATGCCTGTTTGGATCTGCGCGTGCCGATCATCTCGGTGGTCATTGGCGAAGGCGGCTCAGGCGGTGCGATTGCCCTGGCGGCGGCCGACCGCGTGATGATGCTGGAACACGCCGTCTATTCCGTGATCTCGCCCGAAGGCTGCGCGTCTATCTTATGGCGGACGAACGAGGCCGCCCAGCAAGCAGCCGAGGCTCTGCGACTGACAGCGGCGGATCTTAAGAAGCTGGGCGTCATTGATGTGATTATCAAAGAACCCGTCGGCGGCGCACACCGTAACCGGGGCGCGGCGATTGGGCAGGTCGGCGATGCCATCGCCGGGCATTTAGACGAATTAGTTCGTATCGAAGGGGGATCTTTACGGGCCCAACGGCGTGAAAAATTCCTTGAGATGGGCAAGCACGGCCTCGACTAAGGCCGATACGAAACCGGTCCTGCAATCAACAAATGTTTGAGATTTTAGCGGCTTAGCTCAGCTTGCCGTGGCAATGCTTGTACTTGCGACCAGATTCGCAAGGGCAGGGGGCGTTGCGTGCGACCTTGCCCCAAGTGCTGGGGTCTTCGGGGTTAAGGTCCTCGCCCGTTGCGTGACGCACGGTCGCCGGTTGGTTCAGCAGTTGGGCGTCGTCTTGTCCCTCTACGCCGAAGGCCGGGTCGATGCGGCTTTCAAGCAGCTGGCCGGGGCTTGCCGGCTCAAGATCCAATTCATCGGGTGAATCGAAATCCAATTCCACATGGGCCAGTACCTGGGTGACGTTTTCACGCAACTGATCGAGCATCTTTTCAAACAGGGTGAAGGCTTCGCTCTTGTATTCATTGAGCGGATCGCGCTGGGCATAGGCGCGCAAGTTAATCCCCTGACGCAGGTGATCAAGGGTCAGTAAATGGTCTTTCCAGGTTTGGTCGAGAATCTGCAAGAGCAGGCTCTTTTCCACCGAGCGCATGACTTCGGGGCCGTAGGTCGCGACCTTTTCGGCCATATGTCTGTCGGCAGCCCCATTGAGGCGCTCGCGGATTTCTTCGTCGGCAATGCCTTCTTCCTTGGCCCAATCGGCGATCGGCAGGTCGAGCCCGAGTATGCGCAGGGCCTCTTCATGCAGAAGATGGGTATCCCAGTCTTCCGGATAGGCCTTTTCGGGAATGGCGCGTGAGACGATCTCATCGACGACTTCGGTGCGCATGCCGGCGATGGTGTCTGAGACGTCATCGGTCCGCATCAATTCGATGCGTTGTTCATAAATGACCTTACGTTGGTCATTCATCACATCGTCATAGCGCAGCAGGTTTTTGCGGGCATCGAAGTTGTGCGCTTCGACTTTTTCCTGGGCTTTGAGCAGCGCCTTGGAGACCCAAGGGTGAGTAATGGCCTCGCCTTCTTCAAGCCCGAGGCGTTGCAGCATGGTATCCATGCGCTCGGAACCGAAGATGCGCATCAAATCGTCTTCGAGGGACAGGAAAAATTTCGACGCGCCGGGATCGCCCTGGCGGCCGGAACGGCCACGCAACTGATTGTCGATGCGCCGTGCTTCGTGACGCTCGGAGGCGAGCACGTAAAGCCCGCCTGCTTCAAGGGCGAGTTTGCGACCTTCCGCGATCTCTGCCTCAATGGCCTTGATCTTATTGGTCCTGGCCTCGCCCTCGGGTATGTCCTTCAATTCTTGGGCAATCCGCATGTCGAGGTTACCGCCCAATTGAATATCTGTCCCGCGGCCAGCCATATTGGTCGCAATGGTCACCGAACCGGGCCTGCCGGCCTGTGCAATGATTTGCGCTTCCTGCTCGTGATAGCGGGCATTGAGCACTTTATGAGGGATTTTGCGTTTCTTCAGCTCTGCCGCCAGCGTTTCCGACTTCTCGATGGAAACGGTGCCGACCAGCATGGGTTGATTGCGCTTCGTGCAGTCTTCAATCTGTTCCAAGATGGCGGTGATCTTCTCTTGCGCCGTGCGGTAGACCTCGTCCTCATGGTCGATACGGACAAAGGGCATGTTGGTCGGGACGTCAATGACATCCAGTTTGTAGATGCTGTCGAATTCCGCCGCTTCGGTCATGGCGGTGCCGGTCATACCGGCGAGCTTGGGGTACATGCGGAAATAATTCTGGAAGGTGATCGAGGCGAGGGTCTGGTTCTCGCTTTCAATGTGGCATTGTTCTTTGGCTTCGAGCGCCTGATGCAGCCCTTCGGAATAACGCCGTCCTTCCATCATGCGACCCGTGAACTCGTCGATGATGATGATCTTGTCGTCCTTGACGATATAGTCCCGGTCGCGTTGGAACAGCTTGTGCGCGCGCAAGGCTTGGTTGGAATGATGGACCAGGGATACGTTCTCGATATCGTAAAGCCCGCCGCTAGCCAGAAGCCCAGCCTCACGCAACAGCTCTTCCATTCTTTCTGCGCCCGATTCGGTGAGCGTCACCGCCTTGACCTTTTCGTCCATTTCGAAATCGGCGGCATCCAGATTCGGGATCAGGATGTCGACCTGGGTGTAGAGCTCGGACGATTCATCGACAACCCCTGAAATAATCAGCGGTGTACGCGCTTCGTCGATCAGGATGCTGTCGACTTCATCGACGATGGCGTAATTGAACGGCCGCTGGACCATTTCTTCCAAACGGAACTTCATGTTATCGCGTAGGTAATCAAAGCCGTATTCATTGTTGGTGCCATAGGTCACGTCGGCGGCGTAAGCCGCGTGCCGTTCATCATCCGATAAATCGTGGACAATGGTGCCGACCGTCAGACCCAAAAATTTATAAATGCGGCCCATCCATTCGGCATCACGTGTGGCGAGGTAATCGTTGACCGTGACGACATGCACGCCCTTGCCTTCCAGGGCATTGAGGTAAACCGGCAGGGTTGCGACCAGGGTCTTGCCTTCGCCGGTCGCCATTTCAGCGATCGCGCCCGAGTGCAGAACCATGCCGCCC
Source organism: Alphaproteobacteria bacterium (assembly GCA_047621105.1). Lineage (GTDB taxonomy): Bacteria > Pseudomonadota > Alphaproteobacteria > SMXQ01 > SMXQ01 > WHSO01. Next base: position 6,520 of record JBLHLO010000011.1, on the reverse strand, counting down.
AAAAGCTGGACGTCGAAATGGCGTTGGCCGAGGGTCCGCTTGGTGGCCTCGCGCACGGTGGCAAAGGCATCCACCAACAGGTCCTCAATGGTTTCCCCCGCCGCCAGCCGCGCGCGCAGTTCTGCGGTGCGCGCCTTGAGGGCGTCATCGGACAATGCCTCAAGGGCGGCCTCGGCCGCATTGATGGCCTCCACCTTGGGTTGGAAGCGCTTCAGGATGCGGTCGTTATAGGTCGGAAACAGGCGTTTTGTCAGTGCGGCGAGCATGGCGACCCCGATTGAGCCCGGGCGGGTTAGCGACCAGGCTAGGAACGAGCAAGACAGATAGAGATCGCTGCACGCCCTGTCAATCTCCGGAACCGGGTCAAAACGCCTGTGGGCCCCGGATTCCGCTGGGATTTGGCCCCTGCCGTGCTACCCTGCGGCCCGTTATGCCCCCTAAAACCCCGGATAAGACCCCGGGAAGCCCCTAGAAAGCGCCAAGGAGAGCCCATTATGATCGTTTCGTTCCGTTTAACCTTTGGCACCTTTGCCCGGGGCTTGCTGCTGGCGGGGCTGGTGGGGGCCTTTAATCTCGCCCCTGCATGGGCACAGACTGGAGGCCCAGACAGTGTTGTCGCGCGGGTCAATGGGCAGGCCATTCAGGCCAGCGATGTGGCCGCGGCGATCCAGCAATTGCCCCCCCAATACAGGAGCATGCCGCCGGAAAGCCTCTTTAAGGGGGTGATCGAACAATTGATCGACCGCCAACTGGTGGTCGGCCGGGCCCGCAGCCAGAACCTGCAATCGGATGCCGAGGTGAAGAACACCTTGAAGCAGTTGGAAACCCGCGTTTTAGAGGAGGTCTATCTGCGCCGGACGATTGCGGCAAAGGTAACCGACCGGGCGGTCCAGCGGCGCTATGAACGCGATAAGGCATCGCTGGTGAAAGATAAGAAAGTGCGCGCCCGTCATATTCTGGTCAAAACCCGGGACGAGGCGATGGATATTCTGCGCATGCTCGCGCGCGGTAAGGATTTTGCCAAGCTCGCAGGCGAAAAATCCATCGGCCCGTCGAAGGCGCAGGGCGGGGACCTAGGTTTTTTCGCGCGTGAACAGATGGTGCCGGCGTTTTCGGCGGCGGCCTTTTCCTTGCGCAAGGGCGAGGTCGCGCGCGCGCCGGTTCAAACCGAGTTCGGCTGGCATGTGATTAAGGTCGAGGACATCCAAGACGCCGCGCCGCCCAAGTTCGAAGAGGTCAAGGACCAGCTGCGCAACAAGATGGGTGATGAAGTGGTGGAGGCCGAGCTCAAAAAACTGCGCGCCGGGGCCAAGGTTGAACGTTTCGGCATGGACGGCCAACCAGTCAAGGATGGGCCGGTCAAGGGTGACGCCAAGTAACGACCCACAAACAACCACCCATTTTCTTGCCCCCGCGCAGACCACTTGGCAAGCCGGGGGCATCTCGCCTATCTCACGCGTTCCTTCCGTTCGTTCCTTATTTCTGTTACTTGCCCCTTAAGCTCATTTGAATAACAGGTCTGCCATGCCTCCTTTGTCCCCCCTTGCGCCTAAACGGTTCCCCAAATTGCCGGTCATTGCCGGTGTGCGTCTCGCTGTCGCGGCTTGTGGGATCAAGAAGCGGGTGCGCTCCGACCTGATGGTCGCCGAACTGGCGCCGGGCACGCGGATTGCCGGGGTGTTCACCACATCGGCTACCGCCGGGCCAACCGTGCGTTGGTGCCAAGCCGCGCTCAAGGGTGGCCGGGCGCGGGCGATCGTCGTCAATTCCGGCAATGCCAATGTGTTCACCGGCCGTAAGGGGATCGCCGACGTGCGCGCGACAGCGCGGGTCACCGCCCGGGTGCTCGGCTGTGCGCCCGAAGATATTATGGTCTCTGCCACCGGGGTCATCGGTGTACCCTTGCCGATCGCCAAGATCACCGATGCGCTGCCCGGCCTGATCGCCCAGGTTGCACCCGGGGCTTGGCAGGACGCCGCTCAAGCCATCAGCACCACCGATACGTTTTCCAAAGGCGCGGGGGCCATCGCCCGGATCGGCGGGGTGGCGGTCAATATCGTCGGCATCGCCAAGGGTTCGGGCATGATCGCGCCTAATATGGCGACCATGCTGGCTTATGTCTTTACCGATGCGAGCTTGCCCGCGCCGGTGTTGCAACGGGTACTCAGCGATATTACCGAACGCAGCTTTAATGCCATCACGGTCGATTCCGATACCTCGACGTCTGATACCGTGTTGCTGGCGGCGACCGGCCAGGGGCGGGCGCATAAGAAAATTACCCGCGTGACTGATCCTGCGCTGCGCGATTTCCGCACCAAGCTCGAAGCGGTGATGGTCGACCTTGCCCAGCAGATCGTTCGCGACGGCGAAGGCGCGACCAAGTTCATTACGATCAAGGTCTCCGGTGCGGCGTCAGACCGCGCGGCCAAGACGATTGCCATGGCCATTGCCAATTCCCCCCTGGTCAAGACCGCGATTGCCGGTGAGGACGCGAACTGGGGCCGCATCGTCGCCGCCGTCGGCAAGGCCGGGGAAAAGATCAATCCGGACCGGCTCGCCGTCCGCGTCGGCGGCGTGCGCATCACCGAACGTGGCGCCGTCAAGCCCGGCTACCGTGAAGCGCCAGTGGCGCGTCACATGAAGGGCCAGAATATCGACATCGCCGTCGATGTCGGCCTCAAGGGCAAGGGCCTTAAGGGGAAAGGGTGTGCGACAGTCTGGACCTGCGACCTGACCCACGGCTACATCACGATCAATGCCGATTACCGAAGCTGATGGTGGGCCTGCGCCGGAGCTTGCGACGGAACGGCTGATTCTGCGACCGATCACAAGCTCGGACTGGCCCGACGTCTTACGCCTTGCCGGAGATAACGATGTTGCAAGGTGGACAGCTTCGTTGCAGCATCCCCTCTCTGAACAAGACGCAAAAACCTGGATCGAGCGGCGCACGCAGCGTCAAACCTCAACAGGTGTAGGCTATGTCTTCTCAGTGATTAGCAAGGATGATGGAGCCTTTATTGGTGTCACGGGCTTTCATACCGATTCCGGTACATCGCGTGCCGACATTGGCTACTGGTTCGGTAAACCGTTCTGGGGACAAGGCTACGCAACTGAGGCGCTATTTTGTGCCCTTGAGTTCGCATTCGACAAACTTGGACACACGGTTGTTGCGGCAACTGCATTCCCCGACAATGGGGCTTCAATGCGGGTGCTGGAAAAGGCGGGATTCAAGGTAATGCGCAGAGACAAGAGAGATATTCAGCGCCGGGGTGGTGTACGTGAGTTTGTGCAGTGTGAGGTCGATAAGGCAGGATTCGACTTAGCGGTGAAGCAGGCATGATCAAGCCTGTCATCCTTGCCACCGCCCGGCTGGTCTTGCGCCCGCTGGTCGAGAGTGACTTCGAAGACATTGTAAGTTTTGCGGGCGATGAACGCGTGGCCGAATGGACTACGGTTATCCCCCATCCGCTCACGCGCGAAGATGTGGCCGAATGGCACGCGGGCACGAATCATACTGGTGCGGGGCCCGGGGAACATGTCTTCGCCATCACGATAAAGGATGAAGGGCTGCTGGCCGGTGTTGGAAGCCTGACTGTTGCCAGTGACGGTGCCCCTGCGGAGATCGGCTATTGGATTGGCCAGCCCCATTGGGGGCATGGTTACGCGACTGAAGCCGTGCGCCGACTGACCGTTCACGGCTTTGGCACACTCAAACTTTTGCGGATCGACGCGCCGGTGTTTGAAGGCAATGCCCGCTCGGCGCGGGTGCTTGAAAAAGCGGGGTTCGAAGCGCGCGGCCAACAGACACTCGATGCGCCTGCACGTGGTGGAACCCGTGAGGCGATCATCTACAAAATGGAGCGCGCGGATTTTGCCCGCGTAATACTATCCCAGGCGGTGGGGCGGGAATGAGCGCGAAACCCATCGTCTTGGTCGCGGCGGCGGCGCTGATCGATGCTGATGGCCGGGTGCTGGTCGCGCAGCGTCCCGAAGGCAAGGTCATGGCGGGCTTATGGGAATTCCCTGGTGGGAAGGTGGCCCCTGGTGAGACTCCGGAAGAGGCCCTGGCGCGCGAGCTGATGGAAGAGCTTGCCATCACCGTCTGTGAAACCTGCCTCTACCCGGTGAGTTTTGCCTCGCATGCTTACGCGGATTTTCATCTGTTGATGCCGCTTTTCCAATGCCGCAACTGGGAGGGTGCGCCCAGCCCCCAGGAAGGTCAGGAAATTCGCTGGCTGTTCCCAAACCGATTATCGAGCCTCGCCATGCCGCCCGCCGATGCGCCCCTGGTCGCGGCGCTCACCGATCTGCTGTCATCGGAAACGTAAAACGAACCTGTTTATGCCCGCCTTTATTTCCCCCATTTAATTTTTGGGCACCGCGCGGCCGTTCTTTACCGTGAGCGAGAGGATATAGGCGGTTAAATCCTCTACCGTGCGCCGTGATAGGTTGAAATTGGGCATCGGTGGGTGGGGATTGGTGATCCAGGCCTTGAGATAGGTTTCGGTCTTTGCCGGATTATTGGCGAGCGCGATAAAGGGCGGCGCCACGTCGCCACCACGCATATTGGAGCCGACGACATGGCACGATGTGCACCATTGCTGGGCGATACGCTGTCCTTCAACGGCATCGCCGGCGGCGAAGGAACTGGTGACGGGCAAAGCGGTCAGGGCGAGGGCTATCAGGCAGGCATGCGGAAGCAGCGTCATGGCGTGGCTCCTTCAAGGGCCGGTATGGCCTCCGTGACTTTGAGGATACGCCGTTTGAGCTTGGCGGTAAATGGTACTGAAAACATAGAAGAGGCCCAGTTTTAAAATTGTCCACCACCTCTGCGACAGATTATTTCCGGAACAGCCGCATACTCGTAAAACCGAAGCATGTTGCTTGCGGGTCGATCTCGGATCACCATTGCTTAGCTCCACATGCCTAGGAAGGAGAGAGGTACCCATGCTCTTTCGCCAACTCTTCGATCCACTGTCGGGAACCTATTCATATTTGCTCGCCGACCAAGTGGCAGGCGAGGCCATCCTGATCGATCCGGTCTACGAGCAGGTGCGGCGCGATGCGGCGCTGCTAAATGAACTCGGGCTTAAGATGCTGTATACGCTTGAGACCCATGTGCACGCTGATCACGTGACCGGGGCGTGGCTGTTGCGTCTGCGTCAAGGCAGTCAGATCGCCCTGTCATGCCAAAGCGGTGCGGAAGGGGCGGACCGCCTTTTCGAGCATGGTGACCGGGTCGTCTTCGGCAACCGCTACCTGTCGGTGCGCTCCACGCCGGGGCATACGGCCGGTTGCCTGACCTACGTGCTTGATAACGAGGATATGGCCTTCACCGGCGATTGCCTTCTCATTCGGGGATGCGGACGCACCGATTTTCAGGGCGGCGATCCCATTCAAATGTATCACTCGGTGCACACACAGATTTTCACTTTACCTGGCGATTGTTTGCTTTATCCCGCTCATGACTATCGGGGCCTCACCGTCACCAGCGTTGGTGAGGAAAAGTCCTTCAATCCCCGCCTCGGGGGACAGCTCAGTCAGAGCGACTTCGCCGGCTACATGAACAATTTGGGGCTCGATCATCCGAAGAAGATGGACATTGCAGTTCCAGCCAACCTCAAGTGCGGCAGGCCGCAAGGCGATCAGATACCGCTCGACGAACCGACCTGGGCGCCGCTGACGCTCACCTTCGCCGGGATTTTGGAGTTGCAGCCGCAGTGGCTGGAGGAAAATCTTAGTGCAGTGCAAATTCTGGATGTTCGAGAACAGGAGGAGTTCGACGGCCCACTCGGCCACATCCCCGGCGTTAAGCTCATTCCATTGGATGGGCTTGCGGAAAGGATTGGCGAGTTGGACAAAGATAGGCCGATCGTGGCCGTTTGCCGTGCTGGAGGGCGCTCGGCCCAGGCAACGAATATTCTACGCCGCGCCGGCTTCGATGATGTGGCCAACCTGGCTGGCGGTATGCTGAGATGGCGAGCCCAGGGTTGTACCTTCGAAGGCGGCTGTGATTGATCATTCCACCCTGCCGTAAGTCCGCCCTGGGTTAGAAGCAAACTTGGCCATTTCAAACCGAGACAATTGATGATGAACATCGACCGGTGTCGGGCCGTGGGCTCCGCCGGTAAATGGGCTCAGGTTCGAAAATCGGGCATGCGGCGGATGAACAGGGCGACACCGAGGGTGCAGGCGATCAGGAGGCCGCCGCAGACGTAGAAGCTCTTCTCGATCCCGACCCATTCCGCGACGAAACCCATCACCAACGGCACCACCACCGCGGCCAGGCGGTTCGACGTGGTCCGCAGTCCGATGGACGCCCCTTGGACGCTGGAATCCACCGCGCGTGACAGGATGCCGAACATCACCGGCTGGGTGAGGCCCTGGGCGAAGCCGCGCCCGAAGGTGGCGATGATCAACAACACGAAGAGACCGCCGAGCATCGGCGTGATGGACACGAAGGCCAGTGAGATGGCAACGAAGCCGATGAGCACCCAATGGGGCCGGAAGAATTTTTCCC
>JBLHLO010000010.1:0-15814 GCA_047621105.1 Alphaproteobacteria bacterium | reverse complement strand
CATAGAGCGGATTGTTCAGTTGCTCCGACAAATGCCCCGTCAGGGCCATGAACATCATGAACAGGAAAACATGAGCAATGTAGAGCTGCCAGACCCGGTGATAAATTCTCAGTGTCGCAGCGAGGCTTCCCTGCGTTTCCCATATCCGGCCATAGACCAGTCCTGCGGTATAACCAGAGATCAGAATGAAAACGTCCGCTGCGTCGAAAAATCCTGCGGCTTGAATGGTATAGGACCCCAGCCATGCATCGGGCATATGATCGATAAAGATGCTGATCAAGGCCACACCACGGAAAAAATCGAGGCGCAGGTCGCGTTCGCCTGGGGGCAAAGTAACATTCGTCGCCATTAATACTACCTGCAGCCAGGGGCTCCGGTCGTGGGAGCGTTGGGCCGAAGTCTAATCCAGTGACTGTTCTGTTGCCAGTAGGGCAACAGACGTCAGTCGAAGGGGCATTTAATGACCGCCCGCCGCCCGCCCGCCGCCAATCAATCGGCGAGCATGTTCAGGGCCGCCCGGCGGTCGCCCGGTTTTAATCTCAGAAACAGCGTGCGGGCTTTCTTGATATCTGCTTCAGCGCCGCTCTCGGACGCGGCCTTGAGGGCCAGGGTTGTCGGATGATCGGGGCTACAGATAAAAGCCAAGGCTTTGGCCAGGCGCCCCATGGCGGCCGGATCGATTTTTGTTTCATCCATTCGGGTATCTCCTCAGCCTCTCGCGGCCGCGTATCGTGCTGTCAGGTGTGATAGTTCTGATCGTTATGCTCAATCGTATTGATGAAGCCGAGCGCCAGCGGGCGCCCCGTCGCTTTTGCCGCTTCGACAAGATGCATCAATAGATCATCGCGTGGGCAGAAATTTTTATAGCCCATACCTACGTAAGTTGGATGCTCGGGCAATGAGCGCCCGAAGATGATGGCACCGCACGTGGGGCGCAGCTGCGCCGGCAAAGCCTCGGCAAGCGGCACGCCTTGCCCGGCATTGTTACCGAAGGCGACGACATCTATGCCGTCATCGATGTCTCGTAGTGTGTCGCAGATTACCGCATTAGAGACCTTGTCCCAGTTAAGTTTTTCGCGTTCGGATTCGGCGGTGGTGAGCTGGCTGGGGTATGCGTTGCCAACTGTGTATATGCCCCCCTGCGCCGTGAGCCGCAGCCAAGGCAGTGGCGGGTCGGTGACGAAGGCGTCAACCGTCGCCTCATTGTCGAGGATCAAAACCTTGAAACAGCCGTCAAAGTGGCGGGCAAAAATGGTGGTAAGGCTGGTCATTTATCTTTATTCCGTCCCATTGTTAACGCGCCGGGCATAAACGGCGATCCCGGCGAGTAAGATAAGCAGCCCCCCGCCGATGATCAGGAAACTGTTGCCGATGCCCGCCGCATCGGCGATGGCCCCCATGACAGCCGGTAGAAAGGTCGCGGCCAGTCGGTTGGCGGTCAGGCGCATGCCGACGCTTTTGCCTTGCGATTGCGAATCTGCCGCCTTGGACATAATCGATAGCATTAAGGGCATGCTCATGCCGGCAGAAGCGCCCCATAAACCGGCAATGATCATCAATAGCCAGAACGTGCTCATCAAGGGCGTCATGGAAATAAAGATGATGGTGCCGGCAGTGGCGGCGAACAACAAAATGATCGGTTTGACGAGTTTCGTCAGGCGGCCAACCAGCAGTGCCGCCCCGGCGCCAAGGATGCCGGCGGCGGACATCAAAAACCCGATTTCGGTCCCGCTAAAGTGAATGCCGTCGAGATAGACCACATAGAAAGAGCCGCGGATGGCATAGGTGGTGTTGCGCATGACTGATACCATCACCACCATGGCAATGGCGGGAATGGAGAGTAGCGCGAAGGCCTGGATATAGCTCGACGGCCGGGGGATGAAATCCCGGATACGCAACCGCTCGCCGCCGCGAGATATTTCCTTGGACGGGGCCGGTAGCATGAAAGCAGCAACAAATAATCCGCTTGCCCAAAGAGACATGGTGAGAAACGCCCCCCAGGGCCCCAGGAAATCCCAAGCGGCGCCGACGATAGGGGGCACCGTCAGGTTGCCAAGCAGGGATGCCGAACCCAGCCGCCCAGAATGGGTCGCATCCCCCTTCATCACCTGGCCGATCAGGGTTTGGGCCCCCATCCACGACATGGTGGTCGCCAAGCCGCCCAGCATTTGCAGGATGATCACCGCCCAGATCCACGGTGCTATGGGATAAATGACGGGCACGATAATGCCGACCACGGCGAAGACCATCATCACCCGCTTGGCGCCGAGGTGATCCATCATGGCGCCGCCATGGATCGATAGGAGCACGGGAAGGAATTGGCGGGAGCCCAGGATGACGCCGATCAAAAAGGCGGAAGGGTCCAGCGTCAGCACCACCCAGAGCGGAATCAGCAACCCCGCCATGTTCTGCATGCTGGTGGCAAGATACCCGGATGCATAGACCGCCCATTGGACGCGCAGGGGGATGTTGTCGGTGGCGGGCTCGGCCAAGCTTATTTCTTCCTAATCTATTATTCGGCGGTTCGTCGTCGCCTCATCGGCAACGGCAATAAGCACAATCTGTCTTCCGTCAGCCGACGAAAGGGGGGCCTGAAATACGAAAGCGGCGACGGTTCTGGCGTCAGCGGCTGTTCTGCCTTTCAGCCCACCGCTGCCGTCCCAACGCGGTAGCCGGAGAATGCTGGCGGTTGCTTTAGGACTTGCGCAGTTCATCCTCGATTTGGCGCAATTTGGCCAGCAGGGCACTGGTCTGACTATCCATCAACATTATTCCTTTTGCCGCGTGGCGTATAATGCGCCTGTGGCCTAGTCAATAAGAGCGTCTTGTCACGTTAGCGGAATCAAGGCCTGAGGCAAGCCTCATCCTTGGTTTCTGGCTTGGTTACGAGACGGGGATTGCGCTCTAAGGGCGCTCCGCCAAGATGGCGAGTAGTTCATCGATATCTGCGGCCGTATGATCGGCCGATACCTGGAAGCGGATTTCCTCCTCGCCCTTGGGGACCACGGGATAATTGAGTCCTGTCGAGAGGATACCTTTGTCTCGGAGATATCTCACTAATGTTGCGGTCTTAGACGTATCACGTACCATCAACGGCACTATTGGATGGTCGCCGGGGATCGTTTCGAGGCCGAGGGCGACAAGGCCCGAGCCGAGCCGAGCCGTCATCTCACGCAGATGGTCCAATAGTCTCCGCCCTTTCGTGCTGTCGACGATCTTGAGTGCCTGCGTGGCGGCGGCAGCTTCCCCGGGCGTTATGGGATTTGAATAGACATAGAACGGTGCCTTCTCGCGGAGGTAATCGACGATGGCGCTGCTGGCCACGATATACCCCCCGTTAACCCCGAAGGCCTTGCCCAATGTTCCGACCAAAATGTCGACAGCGCAATTGCCAGCGTATTCTTCGGTGCCGCGTCCCGTTGCGCCGAAGGCGCCTACGCCATGGGAATCGTCGACCACGACCAATACATTTTCGGGAAACGCATCATCGAATTGGCGCGCTAGGTCCATGATCTGATTTAAAGGTGCGTGGTCGCCCCTCATGCTGAAGATTCCGTCTGTGACCACAATGGCCCGCTGGCTTGTGCCAGCGGACGCAGTAAGGGCACGCTCTAGTTCGCCCAGGTCCAGGTGTCTGTATACGTGCCGTTCGCGCGGGCGTGCCAGGCGAATAGCATTGATGATGCAGTTATGGTTGAGTTCATCACTGATAACGGCTGTATCAGGGCTGATAAGCGGCGGTAGGATTCCCATCACCGTCGCGTAGGCCGAACTAAAAATCATGCCCGCTTGGCGGCCATGAAACGTGGCCAACTGACGTTCCAGCTCGATGTGCGGGGATAAAGTGCCGCTAATGAATCTTACGGCACCGGGGCCGACACCATAGGCGCGCGTTGCCGCCGCGTCTGCTTCAATAAGCTCGGGTTTGAGAGCCATCCCAAGATAGCCATTGGAATTCATGCGCAGGAACGGTTTGTTCCCCTCGCCCTCCAGCAGATAGCGCGGCCCTCTATCGCCCCCTGATGGGACGATGCCGACGATCACCGTTTCCCGTCCCTTGCGCGCACCTGCGTCTTCCAATGCCGCCAGTTCGGTCCGCAGCGTTTCCTCAAGTCTTTGATGAGGCATGGGGGCGTCCCTTCTATATCCCGAAAATTTACTTTGCAGATTTTACTTTGCGCCTAAGCACATCGATCATGTTTTTTGTCATTGATTCCAGCGTGTAGCTAGGCTGCCAGTTCCATTCCTCATGTGCGGCGCTGTCGTCAATCGTGAGCGGCCATGAATCTGCAATCGCCTGCCGTATGGGATCGACCTCATAGTCGATAACGAAAGTTGGGATGTGCTTGCGAATTTCGCTCGCCAGTTCCTCAGGTGTGAAATTCATCGCCGTAATGTTGAAGGCATTGCGGTGGCGAAGCCGCTCGGGGCTGGCCTCCATCAAATTGATGATCGCGTTGATCGCATCCGGCATATACATCATCTCAAGGCGTGTATCGGGCCGCAGAAAGCAGGTATAGTGGTGGTATCGGATTGCCTGATAGAAGATTTCCACTGCGTAATCCGTCGTGCCGCCCCCAGCCGGTGTCACATGGGAAATGAGCCCTGGCAGGCGGAGACCCCGCGTATCCACGCCGAAGCGCAGAAAATAGTAGTCGCACAACATTTCGGCCGCGACTTTGGTCACGCCATACATCGTGGTGGGCCGTTGCACGGTATCCTGGGGTGTGTTTTCACGTGGTGTCGTCGGTCCGAAGGCGCCAATGGAACTAGGGAAAAATACCGCGCAACAGGACTGCCGGGCTGCCTCGAGCACCTGGTACACCCCGTCCATGTTGAGGTGCCACGCCATCTGGGGCTTATCCTCGGCGACAGCTGACAGCAGCGCAGCGAGATGAAAAAGGGCACCTACGTTGTGCCGTGACAGGATGTCCTGGATTTGCTGGGACTTGGTGCAGTCGAGGTGCTCGAATGGTCCGTCTCCGACCGCGACACCCAGCTGCGGCATTCTAATGTCAGAGGCGATAACGTTTTCCCGCCCGTAACGCTCCCGTAGCGCGGGGACAAGTTCCGAGCCGATCTGCCCCAGCGCCCCCGTCACAAGAATTGTTTTGCTCATAGGGTCCTCGCCAGCGTGATAACCGGCGAGCATTGTCGTCCATCTGCTTCTTGATAGCTAGGCCGAGGCGCGGTGGGGGCCTAGCTTTTATTTAGACCGGCGTGCCGATTCGATGTCTGTGATCAGATCCTGATCAAGACTAATAAGCAGCCTTCTTCCGATGACGGCTAAGCGGGGACCAACGGAAGGTGTGCTGATTGCGCGGTTAGCGGCCTTTGCCTTTTGGGCCACCGCTACCATCCCAACGCGGCCGCCAAACCTTGAACAGGTCATTGAGCGGCTGGCCGAGAAGGGCAGGGCTGCGGAAGGCGATGGTCTTGCCGATGATCTCATCAGGGAAGGGGATGAATTCGCGGCGCTGCAAATCTTTGTGGAGCGGTGGGGCGCCGGAATACCGATACTGGGAAAGTTGCCCTTCCTTGCTCAGCAGCCAGTTTAAGAACATCTTGGCACTATGCATATGAGGGTTGCCCTTGAGCAACCCGACCGAGGACGAGGTCATCATGACCGTGTCGGCGCAATGCAGGGCGACCGGGGCGCCCTTCTTTTGCAGGCGCTCGACATGATAAGCGGCGGTGGCAAGAACCCCGTTGAATTCACCGGCACCGACCAGTTTAACCAGCGCTGTCGCGCCTTCCTTGCGGCGTTGCGGCTTCACTTCGTCATAAAGATCGTGGATGAAGCGGGTGCCCCAGGCCGGGCCTTTTTCGCCCCACAGTGGCAGCAGCCAAGAAGCGACGCCGTACCACAACCCTAATTTGCCATCGTGGAACTTCGGGCTCGTTCTCAGGTCATCCCAGCGTTTTGGCAGGTCGGCCTTCTTCACCCGATCGGTATTATATGACATGCAGTAATAGCGTATCCGGATGCCCGCCCATTTCTTTGCATTGCCGGAAATCTTGACGGGAATATTCTTGAGATTGGGCACATCGGAGAGATCAGCCAGAGCGTTGGCCTGTTTGAACTGGTCGATATTGCTGTCGATCCCGGTGACGATATCGGTGATGAACCGGCCTTCGCGAAAGGCGATCAACGGTGCCTGGACGCGGGTGTTGCGGCTGCCGCGCCAGTAATTGACCTTGATGAAGGGATAGCGTTCCTTGAACGGCGCGACCATGCGTTCCCACTGATTGGGCCGCCAACTCCCGGTAATCTTGACTTCGCCTTCTTTCTTCGCCGCGGCAAGCCAGCCCGCCGGCAGCTTGTGCTCATCTTCCCAATTCGCCAGCAGGTCAGGGGTGAGCTTGTATTTCTTGATCGCCTTCTTCGCTGAGGCGGGCATATCGGCAGCCACGGTCCCCGGCAGGGCGATGGCCAGGGCCAGGATCAGTGACGCTGCGGCAAGCCCCCATCGGTTCAGGGTCGGCATCTTTTGTGTCATTTTGATCTCCCCGGTTTTGCTTATTATTATGCGCTTTACGCTGTTGCCCGCAGTATCCCGCGCGCCCCCCACCCGGTCAAGCCGGGGCAGAATTTAGCGGAAAAGGCGTGTCAGTGGGTGGGTTCATCGGGGACAAACTTGAACTCGGTGCCCCCTTCAGGGGTGGCCCGGTACATCAATGTCCCGCGTGGTTCGGGCATGGAACCGGGGGGTGGCAGGGTGATCCCGCCGCCCTCACGCTGGCAGATTTGCACCAGGGCTTGGCGGTAGAGGTCTAATTTTTCACTGTCATCCATCGTTGCGATCCCGTTCATGAATGTTGATGCACAAAAGGAGACGGCGACCCTTTCGGATCGCCGCCGCCGTATGGGATTAATTATTTTCCCGTAACGCTATGACAGGTGCTTCTTGAAAAACGCGATCGTGCGCTGCCAAGCTAGTTTTGCCGCTGCCTCATTGTAGCGTTTGGTTGAGTTGTTGTGGAAGCCGTGCCGCGTTCCGGGATAGCTGTGCATCTCAAACGTTGCACCATTCGCCTTGAGCGCTTTTTCATAACCGGCCCGCATTGCATTGACGCGTTTATCGTTCTCGGCGTAGTTGATGAGCAGCGCCGCTTTGATTTTCGCGACATCTTCTGCCTTTTTGGGTGCGCTGCCATAAAACGGCACGCCCGCGTTTAGATCACTTCCCATTGAGACGGCTAGATTGTTGATGACGCCGCCACCGAAGCAGAAGCCGGTGGCGCCCAGCTTGCCGTTCGACAGCTTATGGGCTTTGAGAAATTTGGCGCTATTGACCATATCGATCTGAATCTTGCCGCGATCAAGGCTGCCCTGCATTTTTTTGCCATCATCGTCATTGCCCGGATAGCCGCCGAGTGGTGCCAGCGCGTCAGGGGCCAGTACAAGAAACCCCTCGGTCGCGGCGCGGCGCGCGACATCTTCGATATGGGGATTGAGGCCGCGGTTTTCATGAACGACCAAAACGGCGGGGAATGGTCCCGGCCCAACCGGCTGCACGAGATAGCCGCGCATCTTGCCGGAATTACCATCGGGCGAATCATAGGTGATGTAACTTGCCTTGATCCGCTCGTCGGTAAAGGAAATCATTTGCGCTTCGGCATAACGCGGCAGTAATGCCTCTGCCATGACCAGCGCAGATCCGCCGCCAATAATGGTAATGGCCGCGGCGCGTTTCAGAAATTCGCGGCGCTCCATCATGCTGTGGCAATATTCGTCATAAAGATCGTAAACGCGTGGATCGATTGGGTCTTTGTCCATCAAACTACTCCCTGTCCTGTTAAGTCATTTCTAGGTTCAAATATTTGATGCCGTCTGGCCGCCTCTTGATGGGCTGTATAGTCTGAAACCGTAAGCCAAACCGGCTGCTAAGGGTAGTGGATTTCTGCGCTGGGCGTCTCTGAACACGCCTTTTTGATCACGCTATATTTAGATATTTACAAGGTGGGGCGCTGTCGGCGGCTTTCATGGACGGCCCAGGTCAGCAACCCGATCAAGAGTAGGGCGCCGGCCTGATGGGCGGCCCCAAGTGCGACCGGGACGACCAGGATCAGCGTGGTTATGCCCAGCACGGCTTGGGCCAGCACCGCCGCTACGGCGCTAAAGGCCGCGATGCGGGCATGGGCGGGCAAGCCGAGGGTGACCGTCGCCTTGATCCCCAGCACCAGCACGGCAATCACCGTGATGATGGCGAGCCAGCGATGATTGAACTGAACCAACGGGACGTTCTCGAACAGATTGCGCCAGACCGGCTCAAGCATCAAAAGGCCGTCCGGAATCCAGCGCCCGTCCATGAGGGGAAAGGTATTGTATGTCATGCCGGCATCGAGCCCGGCGACAAAGGCCCCCGTGACAAGGGTGATGAGCGCACAAGCGAGGGCGACGCGGGCGCGTATCGCCAAGGCGCGGGCCCCCGGCGTGGGCATCGGATGAAGGCGGGTAAGCACGATCCACAACAGGCTAATATAAATGGCGACGGCGAGGGTGAGATGCGCAGCAAGGCGATAGGGGCTGACACTCGGGGTATCTATCAGTCCGCTCTTGACCATGATCCAGCCCATCACTCCTTGCGCGGCGCCCAGCAATAAGACACCGGTGAGCGTTAGGATTTGGCGGCCGCTTACTCTGCCGCAAATGACAAACCAGGCAAACGGTAGCGCATAGACCAGGCCGATCAGCCGTCCCCATACCCGGTGGGCATATTCCATCAGGAAGATCGCCTTGAACTCCGTGAGTGTCATGCCGTAGTTGACGCGTTGGTATTCGGGAAAGCGCTTATAGGCATTGAAGGCCTCGCCCCAGGCGGCGTCGCTCATCGGGGGCAAAACGCCCATGATCGGGCGCCAATCGACCATGGAGAGGCCCGATTGCGTCAGTCTGGTCACCCCGCCCAGCAGCACCATGACAACCACCATGATGATCACGCCAATTAGCCAGAGGGTGACCGGGTCAGTCGTGGGGCCAGTTGTGGGGCCAGTTGTGGGGGATGTTGATGGGGTGAGCGACATGCCGGATAATCTGCCGGGTAATTTAACGGAAGACCACGGTTTTGCTACCATTCAGCAGAACCCGCCGTTCGGCGTGCCAGCGCACCGCGCGGGCAAGGACGGTGCATTCCGTATCGCGACCGATGGACATCATGTCGTCCGGCGTCAGAGTATGGTCAACCCGTTCGACCGCTTGTTCGATGATCGGTCCTTCGTCGAGATTGGCAGTCACATAATGAGCCGTGGCGCCGATGATCTTGACGCCGCGTTCATGGGCACGTGTGTAAGGGCGCGCTCCTTTGAAGCCGGGTAGAAAGGCATGATGAATATTAATGGCCCGTCCCGCCAGCCGGTCGCAGGTAGGGGCAGTCAAGATCTGCATGTAGCGTGCCAGCACGAGTAGCTCGGCGCCGGTCTCTTCCATCAGCGCCAAAATTTGTGCTTCCCGTTCCGCCTTGATCTCTTCCGTGGGCCCTTTTGGCATCGGTATGTAGTGATAAGGAATGTCGTGCCATTCAGTGAGGCGGCGCATGTCTTCGTGGTTCGACACCACCGCCGTCACATCGATCGGCATGTCGCCCGTGCGACAGCGGTGCAACAAATCATTAAGGCAATGCCCCTGGCCGGATACGGCAATCACCGTCTTGAGCGGGGCTGCCGCGTCATGAAAATGCCAGTCCATGGCGAAGTGCGATGCCACCGGGGTAAAAACGCGGGCGAAATCGGCTTCGGCGGCAATGTTTGGGCGTGTTTCGAAGACGATACGTTGGAAAAAGCAGCCAGTCGTTGCATCGCCAAATTGTGCGGCAGCCAGGATATTGGCCCCGTGATCGGCGAGACAGCCCGAGACGGCGGCGACAATGCCGGGGCCGTCAGGGCAGGTGATGGTTAGGATACGGTGCGGTGCTTCGGTCATTTGCAGGTCAATTTAGGGTGCCTTATAGGGCCGATGGGGCTTGCAATTGGGCCTATATGGGTAATAAAGGAGCCGTCTTCGCGAGGCCAGCCTATTCGCTACCGGGGCGTTCCTGTCCCTTAATATTTATAAGTGTTGAATGGGTGCCCTGCCTTGACAATAGAGAGCATTTACATATAAATTGTGTGGTAAGAAATAAACAACTAATTTATTGTGTAAATTAAACAGAGGACCGATCTCCGGACCGGTGTTTGCCATGTCCATAATTATTGATCCCCGCACGACAAGCCGCAAAGAGGGTATTGGTGCCTTTTCCGGTGTTTCCGATGCTGTCGAGCCCCTAGCGCGGCCGAGTGACATCGTTGAGTTCCGCGCCGGTTACGACAAGCTCAAGTCAGGTGAATGGGATGCCGGCAAGTGGCAGGGCTATCGGCTTCGCTTCGGCGTTTATGGCCAGTTGCAGCCGAACGTCCATATGATCCGCATCAAGATACCCGGGGGCATTTTACCGTTCGCTTGGGCGCGCAGGGTGAGCGAGGCCAATCGTCGTTGGGGCGGCAAGCATATCCACATTTCTACCCGTCAGGATTTACAGGTTTATTATGTCAAACCCGATGACGTTGCCGACACGTTGGAATTCCTGGCTGAGGCCGGGATCACCACCCGTGAGGCCTGCGGCAATACCATCCGCAACATGACGTCATGCCATCTTTCCGGTGTCTGCTCCCGTGAACATGTGGACGCCGGTGAAGTCGCTAATCGTTTGTCCCATGCCTGGATTCGCCATCCGTTGGCCCAGCACATGCCGCGCAAGTTCAAAGCCACTGTATCGGGCTGCGAAACCGATTGCGGGTCTTCGCATATCCATGACATGGGGCTGGTTGCGACCCATAAAGATGGCAAGCCGGGCTTTAAGGTCTACGCCGGTGGCGGCACCGGCGGTCAGCCGATATCGGCGGCGTTGGTTGCTGATTTTGTGACCGAAGATGAACTGCCCGCGGCAACGGAAGCATTGCTGCGCATCCATCAGCGGTATTCGAACCGGCGCAATCGTAATAAGGCGCGCATCAAGTTCGTCAACCAGCGGTTTGGCGCGGTGAAGTTCCGCAAGCTTTTCGAGGAGGCCTTTGCCGAAACCAAGACCATGCTCCAGCGGCCATGGGCGGCGCTTGACTGGCGCCAGGGTGACGCTTCGGCGCCCGAACCCGTTTCACCGGGCGGCGTCGTCGATTCCCATGACGGTACGCAAGCGGTGGTGTTGAACGAAGGTCTTGGCCTGTTTACCTCGGACCAGTTTGAAGCGTTGATCGACCTTGCCGAAAATTCTGGCGCCAAGGAACTGCGCGTTACCCGCGACCAGAACCTTGTCATTGTCGGTTTGGCGGCGGGTGCGGTGGCAGGTGTTGTCGCTAAGGTGCGCGAAATGGGCTATGGCGTCGAAAACCACGTCGGTGATGTCGGCAATGTGGTGGCCTGCCCGGGCGCGTCTACCTGCGGCATTGGTATTACCAATTCTCAGAGCTTCGGCTCGACCATTCAGGGCTTGGTCAAGGATTATGCCCCCAAGCCCAATTTGACGGTGAAAATTTCCGGCTGCCAGAACGGCTGTGGGTTGCATCATGTTGCCGATTTTGGTTTCCGCGGCATGGGCAAGAAGATCAAGGGCCGCAATGCGCCCCATTACCTGCTCTATATCGGCGGGGACGACCGGGTGAACGGCCATATCGGCCTGACCGGTCCGGTAGTGCCTGCACGTCTCGCCGAAGATACGCTGAAGCTGCTGCTCGATGGTTATGCCAATGGCAAGGGCGCGGACGAAAGCGTGCGCGATTGGGCGCTCAGGCTTGGCAAGGATGGGCTCAAGACGCTGATCAAGCCGATTGAGGCGCGGGTGAATGCCGCCGACGAAGGATTGTTTTATGATTTTGGCGAAGATTGGGAATTCACCCCACCCGCCGGGCGCAGTCCTGAATGTGCCGCCGGTATTGCCGATGATGATTTGCAAAAGGATCTGGCCGATGACGCGTTGATCAACGTCGATCGGGCACTGACCGCGGGCAAACTCGACCGCGCGCAAAGCTTTGCCCATGACGGCTTCCGTTATGCGGCCCAGCGTTTGCGTATCCGTGCCAGTCTGCCCGGTGAAGAGACCGACACCGATGCTCAAGTCATCTCGACCCTGCGCGCGGCTTATGGCACCGATGCCGACGTCATCGCCGGGCTTGATCGTATCCTGGCTGCCGACACCCAGGCGAAGAGCGGCGGCGAAGCGGCGGCAAACAGCTTGCGTGAAGCACTTGCCTATTGGATTGACCTGGCCGATGAGTTGGTGGCCAAGCCTGCGACCTTCGGCGGATTCGAGATGGGCGCGCTCGACGATTCGGGTGGTGCGGTCGCGGACATGCTGAAGGGTCCCGGCACCGACTGAGCCCATCGCGATGTATCCGGTGATCTTCCCGCCGGCGCGGCTCAATGCCGTGCTTGTGGGGGCGGGTGAGGCGGCGCTTCGCCGGCTCAAGGGTCTCGATGCCGCCGGTATCACGGTCCAGGTGTTTTCTCCCGAACCCGGTGGCGTGCTTGCCCAAGCTGCAGGCGATCGCTGCACGGCGTGGCTGCCCCAAGCGGCGGATCTTGATGGCTTGGACGGGGTGACGTTGATGCTGGTGGCGGGGCTTGATGATGAGGTCTCGGCCGAGCTTGCCGCACTGGCCCGTGCCCGTGCTATCGCGGTCAATGTCGAAGACCGTCCGGCGCTGTGTGATTTCCATGTTCCGGCGGTGATCCGCCGGGGCCAGTTGCTGCTTACGGTATCGACCGGGGGTGGCGCACCGGGTCTGGCGGGCCGTTTACGTCAAAGGCTTGAAGATGATTTCGGCCCCGAATGGGGCGACCGCCTGCAAGAACTGTCCCAGGTCCGGGGCGAATGGAAGGCGCAAGGCGCCGATATGGCGGAGCTTCGCCGCCGCACCCGGGAATGGCTCGACCAACGCGGTTGGTTCGATTAAAACACCCGGGCTTCCCATGCCGTACCGGCACCCGGGCCATTTGGCCCGGCCTATCAAAGGGTTTCAGACGTAATGACGGATATGTCCCTGGGCTTCGGCCTGGCCTTCGAAGACCTCTACAGCGATGCAGGCCTGGCCCGCGTCGACGGGGCTTTTGTCGATGGCCTCAAGGATGGCGATACAGAACTTTATAACCGCCTGATGGCTGCGCGTCGCGTAGCTTGCGGTCAAGATGGTGGCTCTGCCGCCGGGCGTTCTGATCCTTCGGCACTCACCGATAAGGACGCGAGCCAGCTGCTGATTGACCTCGGCCCGCATCTTGAAGATTTTATCGGCGTGATGTTCGGCAATAGTGAGGAGATCAAGGCCCTTCATGATGCCCATGATGGCTTGGCGCCGATTTACCGGGTCAAGCGCCTGTTCGTGCAGCGCCGTGCGGTTAAGAAACACAAGCCTGACGCGGCGGAAGATCTCGACGGGCCGACGCTGGAATTTCGCCTGACCAAATTGGTCGGTCCGTTTTCGGAACTGTCTTTTGCCCGCGCCGTCGAAAGCTGGCTCGCTGATGAAGATGCCAATGGCGAGAATATCGCGCTGGCCGAAGATTTTGCCGCCTGGGCGACGTTGTCGGCGATGGGCAAAAAGCGTTTCGCCAAAGGCGTGTTGTTCAAACTGCCGGCAAAGGTCGATTCATTGAACCTGGTGCCGGTGGAAACTGAAGAGCGCGATGGGGTGCGCATGATCCGCCTTGCAGCTGATCACGCCCTGCGCCGCCGCGAAGGTTTTGCCCTGACCGACCCCGGCATGGATTTGGACCATGTTCTCGATCAGGCCAATTACTGCATCTTCTGCCACAACCAGGGCAAGGATAGTTGTGCCCATGGTTTGAAGGATAAGAAGACCGGTGCTTTTGCCGAATCGCCCTTCGGCGTGTCCCTGGCCGGCTGCCCCTTGGAAGAAAAAATTTCCGAATTAAATACGCTTAAGGCTGACGGTCTATCGGTTGCCGGGCTCGCGGTCATTGCCGTGGATAATCCGATGGCAGCGGCGACCGGACACCGTATCTGCAACGATTGCATGAAGTCGTGCATCTTTCAGAAACAAGCTCCGGTCAATATCCCGGAGATCGAAACCCGCACCTTGAAAGATGTGCTCGACCTGCCGTGGGGGTTTGAAATCTATGGCCTGTTGACGCGCTGGAACCCGATGGACTTATTTCGGCCCATCCCCAAGCCTGTCTCGGGCTACAAGGTGCTGGTGGTCGGCCTCGGCCCCGCCGGGTTTACCCTTGCCCATCACCTGATGAACGACGGCCATACGGTGGTTGCCGTGGACGGGCTCAAGATCGAGCCGCTGGATGCCGAAATTTCCGGCGTCGGGTTGGATGGCGGGCGAGTGCCCTTCGCGCCGGTCAAGGACGTGAACACGCTTTATGAAAGTCTTGATGACCGGGTCATGGCGGGTTTTGGCGGTGTCGCCGAATACGGCATCACCGTGCGCTGGAACAAGAATTACCTCAAGCTCATCCGTTTGTTGCTGGAACGCCGACGGCGTTTCGCCATGTATGGCGGCGTGCGTTTTGGCGGCACGTTGACGCCCGAAAGCGCCTTCGACGCGGGCTTTGATCACATTGCGCTCTGCGCCGGGGCGGGCAAGCCGACCATCCTCAATATGAAGAACGGCCTGGCGCGCGGCGTGCGCGCGGCCA
This sequence comes from Alphaproteobacteria bacterium, assembly GCA_047621105.1. GTDB lineage: Bacteria > Pseudomonadota > Alphaproteobacteria > SMXQ01 > SMXQ01 > WHSO01. The sequence continues at coordinate 1,179 of JBLHLO010000010.1, read as the reverse complement.
GCGACTTTCTTATGGCGCTGCAATTGACCGGGGCGGCCAAGGAAAGTTCGATCGCCAATCTTCAGGTGCGCTTGCCGGTGGTGGTCATCGGCGGCGGGTTGACGGCTATCGATACCGCGACCGAGGCTCTGGCCTATTACCCGGTGCAGGTGGAAAAATTCCTCACCCGTTATGAAACCCTGGTGGCGGAAAAAGGTGATGTGGCGGTGCGCCGTGCCTGGGGCAAGGAAGAAGCGCTGATCGCCGATGAATTCATCGCCCATGCCACCGCACTCCGTGCCGAGCGGGAAAAGGCGGCCAAGGAACAACGCGCGCCGGCGATTGTCGAATTGCTCAATAAATGGGGCGGCTCGACCATCGCCTATCGCCGTTGGATGGTCGAAAGCCCGTCTTATACGCTCAACCACGAAGAAGTCGAAAAGGCGCTCGAAGAAGGCATTCGCTTTGCCGAAGGCCTGTCGCCGCTCGATGTGGAACTCGATGCCTATGGCCATGCCCGCGCGCTCAAACTGGCGCGCATGGAAACCGGCGATGCCGGGCGCCTCGTCGATACCGGTGAGGTGGTGACGATTCCGGCGCGCACCGTGTTAGTGGCCGCAGGCACGCAACCCAATACGGTGCTGGCGCGCGAGACGCCAGGCAAGTTTGAGTTGCACGGCAAATGGTTCCAGGTGCTGGGTGACGACGGCCAGCCGGTGGAACCCGAATTTTCCGCCAAGCCCGCCGCTGTCAATGTCATGGCGGCGTTGGAAGAGGACGGCAGGGCGATCAGCTTCTTCGGCGATTTGCATCCCAGCTTCGCCGGCAATGTGGTCAAGGCCATGGGTTCCGCCAAACAGGGCTATCCCGTGGTCTCGCGCATCCTGGCCAAACGCCCGCCTTCGGCGATCCAGCCGGAAATCTTGATCGCCAAGCTCAACAACGAATTGCTGGCCACGGTCAAAGAGGTCAATCGCCTGACGCCGACCATCCTCGAAGTGGTGGTGCGCGCGCCAGCCGCGGCGCGGGCGTTCACGCCGGGCCAGTTCTACCGTTTGCAAAATTACGAAATGCTGGCACCGCGCACCGACGACACGATCTTGGCCATGGAAGGGCTCGCCATGACCGGTGCCTGGGTCGATAAGGAAGCCGGGTTACTATCGATCATCGCCCTGGAAATGGGCGGCTCGTCCGATCTTT
>JBLHLO010000009.1:0-16981 GCA_047621105.1 Alphaproteobacteria bacterium | reverse complement strand
TGGCGAAAGAAATGACGGAGACTTCCCACCTGCTTGATGTGCGCGACCTCGCGGTGCGCTTTCGCGGCACCGGGCGCGACACCGATGCCGTCAAGGGGGTGAGCTTCACTATTGACCGGGGCGAAACCGTGGCACTGGTCGGCGAATCGGGATCGGGCAAATCGGTGACGGCGCTGTCGATCCTGCAACTCCTGCCCTATCCGGCGGCAAGCCACCCCACCGGGTCGATCCGCGTGAACGGCCAGGAAATGATCGGCGCCCCTGAAAGCGTGTTGACCGATGTGCGTGGTGATCGCGTCTCTATGGTGTTTCAAGAACCCACGACCTCGCTCAACCCACTGCACACCATCGAAAAACAGATCACCGAAACACTAATTTTACACAAGGGGTTGGCGCGCCTTGCCGCGCGTGAACGGGCGCTGGAACTGCTCAATCTGGTGGGGTTGCGCGAAGCGGAGAAACGCCTGACGGCCTATCCACACGAATTATCCGGCGGCCAACGCCAGCGCGTGATGATCGCCATGGCACTGGCTAATGAGCCGGACCTGTTGATCGCTGACGAACCGACCACCGCGCTCGATGTGACTATTCAGGCACAGATCCTGACCCTGTTGGAGGAACTGCAGCAGAAGATGGGCATGGCCCTGTTGCTGATTACCCATGACCTCAACATCGTCCGCCACATGGCCGATAAGGTCTGCGTCATGACCGAAGGCAAAATCGTCGAACAAGGCCCGGCCAAGGATATTTTTGCCGCCCCCCAGCACGAATACACCCAGAAACTGCTGGCCGCCGAACCCAAGGGCCAGCCTGAGCGCGCCCCCCGCACAACGCCGGTGATTATGGAAGCAGACGACATTCGCGTCTGGTTTCCCATCAAAAAAGGCGTGCTGATGCGCACGGTGGATCACGTCAAAGCGGTCGATGGCGTCTCAATCACTTTGCGCGAAGGGCGCACCCTGGGGGTCGTCGGCGAATCGGGCTCCGGCAAAACGACACTGGGCTTGGCATTGTTGCGTTTGCAGCGCTCCACCGGATCGATCAAATTTGACGGTCATGAAATCAGCGCCATGAAGGAAGGCGAGATACGCCCCCTGCGCCGTCAAATACAGGTCGTGTTTCAAGACCCCTATTCCGCCCTCAGCCCCCGCATGACGGTTGGTCAAATCATCGGAGAGGGCATGGTGGTGCATAAAATCGGCACAAATCAGGCTGAGCGTGATGAATTGATTACCCAAGCCATGACGGAAGTCGGCATCGATCCCACCGTTCGCCACCGTTTTCCCCATGAATTTTCGGGCGGCCAGCGCCAGCGCATTTCCATCGCCAGGGCGCTTGCGCTTAAACCGAAGCTGATTGTGCTGGATGAGCCGACCTCGGCACTTGATATGTCGGTCCAAGCGCAGATCGTTGACCTGCTACGCGAATTGCAGGACCGCCATGGGCTCGCCTATATGTTCATCAGCCATGATTTGCGCGTTGTGCGTGCCCTTGCCGATGAAGTCCTGGTTATCAAAGATGGTAAGGTGATGGAATACGGGCTGGCGGGCGAGGTCTTCGATGCACCCAAGACCCCCTATACAAAGGCACTCATGGCCGCCGCGTTTGACCTCCGGGTTGCCGAAGCCGACGCGATCAGCCAGTAGCGGCCCCGGCTCCCCCCCTCATGGCGATCCTCTTTCTCTCCGATGCCGACAAGACCAATGATTGGGCCGTCGCACTGGCCCATGAACTCCCCGATGAAGAAATTTTGATTGGTGCCGAGGCCGCCCGCAGCCGCGCCACCGATATCGATTGCGCCGTGGTGTGGTGGCCCGAACCGGGGTTGCTGGCGCGCCTGCCAGGCCTCAAAGCCATTTTCTCTCTCGGCGCGGGCGTTGATCACATCTTCGCAGATCCACATCTGCCTGAAGGCGTACCCATTGTGCGCCTGATCGATCCGGCGCTGACCGAACAGATGACCGAATGGGTGGTCATGAATGTACTGCGCCATCACCGGCTGATGACCGATTACGCCCTGCAGCAGTCGCGCACCGCATGGCAGCGCCATGACATTCCCCGCGCCCAAGCGCGGCGCGTCGGGCTGATGGGACTGGGCGTGCTTGGCGCAGCGGCAGCCAGGGGCCTTGCCCCCTTTGGCTTTGATCTTGCCGCTTGGGTCAACCACCCGCGCAAGTGGAAAAACGGACCCTTGTTCGTCGGCGCCCAAGAGTTCCACCCTTTTCTCGCGCGCACCGATATTGTCGTTTGCCTGCTGCCATTGACCAAAGCGACGCAAGGGATTCTTGGCGCCCGCGCCTTTGCCGGCATGCCAATGGGGGCCAGTATCATCAATGGCGCGCGCGGCGGCCATGTCGTTTCTGCTGACCTCATAGCAGCGCTTGATCACGGACAGTTGTCGGCAGCAACCCTCGACGTGTTCAACACAGAACCCCTTCCCGCCGATGATCCACTGTGGCGGCACCCGCGTATCACGGTAACACCGCATATAGCGGCCGTGACGCTGGCGACGACAGCCGCCCATGAAATCGCCGCCAATATCCGTAACTTGCGCCAAGGACAGCCGCTGAACGGCGTTGTCGATCCGGCCCGCGGCTATTGAACGCCGGGCCCCCGCATTAAATGCATGGCACTAATGCATTGAGAGCATAGGATTTTATACCCCTTATCTTGAATTGTTCTAAATCCAGACTATATTAACCCTTGCACGTTATAGTCGAATATAACGTGGCCTCATTTGAGGCAGGTTAAGCCCTTCCCCGGGGCGGATGATCCAGGGGGTGGGCACGGCGCCGGATAAACCGGCGCAGCGCAAGACATCGCGCGAGAGAACGGGAAGCAGATTGGATGGGATACGGAATGGTCAATGTAGCTGATTAATTCGTGCTGTCTCCGTCTCGGCGACAGCCGGATCGGAAGAGAGGACGAAATGAAGAAGCTGTTACGCCTTCTGTTGTTGCCCCTGCTATTAGTCGCCAGCCCAGTGGCGATGTCGACTAATGCCATGGCCGAGGAACACGTCTGTTACGACCGATCCAACATGATCGATACCTTGATCAATACCTACGGCGAACAACTTGCCGAAGCCCATGCGATCAAGAACCGTGGATTGCTCGAATTCCACGTCTCGCCAAGTGACGGCACGTGGACGGCATTACTGACCGACATTGATGGGCAAAGCTGCGTGCTGGCCAGCGGTGAAGGGCTGGACCCCAGCAAGTTATTGCTGATCGAGCTAGGTCACCAGATCTGAGCTTAAAAAATTTACGTCCCCAGGAACACAGCAAAAGGTCGGCCTTCGGGCCGTCCTTTTTATTTCAGCGGGGCTCTTTCAGTGGGTTGAGTTCGCAGCCGCGTGCACTATGCGGTCAGCCATTTCACTTAGATACACGGCACCCACTACCGTGCGGCCGATGATGATCGACCGCTTGTCGCGGATATCGATCATGCGCTTGATCAGTTCCAAGGATTCGAGCCGATCCAGCGCCCGCGTAATCGCCGGCTTACCAACGCCAAGATCAGCGGCCAGTGCGCGCACGGTCAACGGATTCGAAGAAAGATAGACCGACAGCACCACCGCCATCTGGCGCTGGGTTAAATCACGCGGGTCAGTGCGCACCGATTCGATCACCGCGCCCTTAAGCACATCAAGCGCCTGATCGAATGAAATGGTGATCGCCACGACGCCTCTGGTCCCTTCTGTCTAATCGTTTCGCCTGCGAACTAATCTAGACGCGGCAGTAGGTTTGAGCAAGGGGCCAAGCCCCGCCTCAAACTCGGACCTAAATCACGAGGTGACGAGCAATCATTTGATAGAGCGCGCGCATGCCCTGGGCCTCCCCCCCTTCCGGGCGGCCGGGACGCGACGCAGTATTCCACCCCATGAAATCAACGTGAATCCAGGGTACGTCCGGGGCGACAAATTCCTGCAGGAATAACGCGGCAGTGATCGCGCCCGCAAAGGGCCCTGAAGAAATATTATTGATATCGGCAACCTTGCTCTCCAGCATGTCGCGATAAGGCCGCCACAAAGGCAACTGCCAGAGAGGATCACCGGCCCCCCGGCCTGCGGCCAGAACGCGTGCCGCCCAGGCATCATTATTGCAAAACATTGCCGGCAGCCCGGTGCCGAGTGCGACCCGCGCCGCGCCGGTCAAGGTCGCCAGATCGATCAGCAGATCACAACCGGCGCGCATTGCCTCCGCCAAGGCGTCGGCCAATACGATACGACCTTCAGCGTCGGTATTGCCGACCTCAACCGTGATGCCCGCCCGTGTCTTGATCACGTCGCGCGGGTGATAGGCATTTCCCGCCACGGCATTTTCCACCGCCGGGATCAGCACGCGCAACTGCACCGGTAATTTTGCCCCCATGACCATGCGGGCAAGACCCAGCGCCTGAGCCGCGCCCCCCATATCCTTCTTCATGTTCAGCATGCCGCCTGCGGATTTGAGATCAAGCCCACCAGTGTCAAAACACACACCCTTACCGCAGATGGTGACACGCTTGAGCTTGGCTTGCGCCTTCTTTGAGGCGGCTGGCTTCGGTGTCCATGTCAGGTCGATCAACCTGGGGGGCTTGTCCGATGCACGGCCAACCGCATGAATGGCCGGAAAATTCTTGGCCAGTAAATCATCGCCGGTGATCACCCTTACGCGCGCGCCAAACGTGCGGGCAAGCGCCTTGGCGGCGGCGGCCAATTCCGGCGGCCCCATATCGCCGGCGGGTGTATTGATCAGGTCACGCACCAGGAAGGTCGCAAGAGCGGCATTTTCAACCGCCGGTCTATCGGCACGGTCAGGCCAGACCAGTTGCGCCGCCGGCTTCACGGGCGCCTTCTGATAGCGGGTAAACCTGTAACTCCCGAGCGCCCAACCAAGCGCCGCTTGATTGGCGAGGTTGGCGCTCACCCGTGGGCCCAAGGCGTAGCTACCCTGCGGCAACATCCCAGGACAAGCGGCAAACGCCCAAACAGCGCCATCGTCGACCTGGGTGCTCGCATTATTAGAAACCGGTATGCCGATAAACACATGCTCAAGCCCGCCATCGGCACCGGCCAGTAGACTGACCTCACCGGCGCGCGCCTCAAACCCGGATGCCGCCAGCCATGCCTGAACGCGAGCGGGCTGGGCCGCGAGCCATTTGCCGTATCCCGCTTGCGGTACCGCAGAGAGAGGCACCGTCGCCTTATCCGCCCGTGCGGCCAGCGCCGTCAATGTCATGATGAGGTCTCCCTTAGCGGCTATTTTCGTTTCTCAGGATGGCGTGAAGCGGGCCGCTTGAAAAGGACTAATGAGACACTCTTGCGCCTTTCCGCCGGCTCGCGTATCAGTGCAGAAAAGAAAATGGAACTTTCCATGACTGAACTGATCCTAGCGGTCGCCAATAAGGCTTATTCTTCATGGTCGCTCCGCGGCTGGCTAGCGCTCAAACTGACGGGCGCGCCTTTCACGGAAGTCGTCGTGCCACTACGCGAGCCGGCGACACGCACGGAAATTCTGAAATATTCGCCCTCGGCCAAACTGCCCGCATTAATTGACGGCGATGTGACGGTATGGGAATCCCTCGCTATCGTCGAATATCTGGCCGAAAAATATCCGAACGCACCAATCTGGCCCCAGGCCACTGCCGCCCGCGCCCATGCCCGTGCCATTGCATCAGAAATGCATGGCGACATGATTCCCTTGCGCCGAGCGCTGCCCATGAATTTGCGCCACAAATTACCGTGCCCGGCACTGACCGACCCTGTCCAAGCCGATATCAATCGCGTCCAATCCATCTGGCGCGAAGCGCGTCGGCGCTTTGATGGGACCCTGGGTGAAGGCCCCTTTTTATTCGGCGATTTTTCCGGGGCCGATGCCATGTTCGCCCCGGTTGCAGCGCGGTTCGATACCTTCGGTGTCGCACTTGAAGATCACGCCGCCGCCTATGTCGCGGCAGTCATGGAACACCCGCTGATGACCGAATGGCGCAAAGACGCGTTAAGGGAACCCTGGATTATTCCCGAGTTCGAGCCCGACAACACCACAGAATAATAGATAGAATAACAGATAGAATAACTGGCAGAAAAATAACGCCTTCGGCGCCCTGGTTCAGGGCGCCGAAGGCGCCTTTTTCCCCAGCCCCTTTAGCATCTTTTGCTCGCGGTAATATCGTTCCGCGCCTGGATGTAACGGCAAGGCCAAACCGTCAAGTGCATGCGCAGGCTGGATCTGACGCGCCGCCGGAACACCCCCATCGAGCAACCGCCGCGTGGACGGATGCCACAGCGCACGGGTTAGCCCGTAGACGGTTCCCGCGTCCACCTTGTCCGAGACCACCCAAAGCGCGCCGACCGCAATCGTCTTTACTGCTGCCATGCCGCGATAGGTATTCTTTGGAATATGCGCCAATAACAGGAAGGGGTCGGCCTTGCGGATCGCTGCCGCTTCCGCCCCATCAATCGGCAAGAGCCGCACCCGTGTAGTGCGGGCCAGGCGTATCAACGCACCTGCTGGGAACCCCCCAACGAAGAAGAAGGCATCAATATTTTTAAGCCGGATGCGATCGGCAGCGGGGCCGATCTGAGAATTGACCTGCTTGAGGCTCGCCAGATCGACGCCATATCCTTTCAGCACAAGCCGCGCTATCGCCCGTGTGCCAGAACCTGCGAGATCAAGCGACACCCGCCGCCCGACGAGATCACGCACGCTCTTGATCGCGGAATTACGCCGAACGACGATATGCACCGCTTCGGGATAGAGATTGGCAATCGCCCGCAGACCCTTGACCTGCTCAGCACCAATAAACCGGCCCGTGCCAGCGTGTGCCGCATGGGCAATGTCAGCCTGAACCAGCGCCGATTCAAGTCTGCCTGCGTGGATCGCTTTGACATTAGCGATCGACCCAAGCGTCGCCTGAGCGACCGCAATCAGGCCAGGCACGCCACAACTGCCGCCCGCATCGCAATCACGCGAACCGGGCGGGTTGGAAATTGCGCTGGCGATCAACCCGCCGACCGGGAAATACACACCGGAAATCGACCCGGTGCCGATGCGAAAGAAGCGGATATCCTGGGCATGGACAGGCACAAAACCCGGATACAGACCAGCCAGCATGGCGAAGGCCAAAACGAACGCCCTAAACGGCACCATAAATCTGAAATTGAGCCTAAACATTGTATCGCTGGGCCTGTTTCCCATGCCTTACCCTAGCGGGATCGGCTGGGTGAGGCAAACAACAGTGCATCTCAGGCTTCCCTGTTGCCGGCGAGGCGAACGCTTGGATCCATGCGCCGCCCATGCGCGGGTACCAAGACCGTGTCATGGGCCCCGGATTCACTTGGCGCTGGATGATCGAGCGTATAATGCAATCCCCGACTTTCACGCCGGGCCAGGGCCGAGCGCACGATCAGCTGTGCAATGCAGACCATATTGCGCAATTCCAACATCAACCGGCTGACACTGAAATTTGCATAATATTCATGGATTTCTGAACTCAGAAGCTCACTGCGGTGCAACGCCCGTTCAAGCCGCTTGGTGGTCCGCACGATCCCCACATAATCCCACATGAAGCGCCTAAGCTCGTCCCAATTATGGGTCAGCACCACCTCCTCGTCCGAATCCCGCACCCAGCTCTCATCCCATGGGGGAATGCCGTCCACCTCTGAAAATTCTGCCAGCCGGGCGCCGATGTCATGCCCTGCCTCTCGACCGAATACTAAACATTCGAGCAAAGAATTCGACGCCAGCCGATTGGCCCCATGCAGCCCCGTGGAGGCACATTCGCCTACCGCGTAAAGTCCGTCCACATCGGTGCGTCCCTGCATATCGGTCATGATGCCGCCGCAGGTGTAATGAGCCGCCGGCACCACCGGCAAAGCTTCGCGCGTCATATCAAAGCCCAGCTCAAGACAGCGCGCATAGAGCGTCGGAAAATGTTCAAGGATAAAGGCCTTGCCCTTATGGGTGACGTCCAGCAACACATGGGGAATGCCGAGGCGTTTCATTTCATGGTCAATGGCCCGCGCCACCACGTCACGCGGGGCCAGTTCGCCGCGCGCATCAAAGCGGTCCATGAAACGCTGGCCATCGGGCAGGATTAATTTGGCGCCTTCGCCGCGCACCGTTTCGCTGATCAAGAATGTCTCCCCCGCCGGGGTGGTCAGGCAGGTCGGATGAAACTGGGTGAATTCCATATTGGCCACCCGGCAACCGGCACGCCAAGCCATGGCAATGCCATCGCCGGTCGCCCCGGGCGGGTTCGATGTATGCTGGTAAGCGCGGCTCGCGCCACCAGTCGCCAATACCACGGCCCGAGCCCTGAACAGGCGCACCCGCCCGCTCGCGCAATCAAGGGCATAGACGCCGACACAGCGCCGCCGTCCCGTCTTGGGGTCGGCGCGCATCACCAAATCGATGGCGACGTGATCGGGATAGATGTTGGTGCCGCCCCGGGTGCGGGCGGCCCGTTCCAGACAGGCCTGAACCGCCTTACCGGTGGCATCTGCGGCATGTACCACACGGCGGAAACTGTGGCCGCCTTCGCGGTTAAGATGCGCTTGGCCTTGGCGCGGGCCCGACGCCTCACGGGTGATATCGATACCCAGTTCTTCGAGCCAGCGGATGATCCCGGGCGCCTGTTCGACCACAAAGCGCACCGCATTAAGCTGATTGAGACCGGCCCCGGCAATCATCGTATCTTCCACATGGGCATCGACCGAATCGGCTGGGTCCAGCACTGCGGCAATGCCGCCTTGGGCCCAATTGGTCGCGCCTTGGTCAAGCTGCCCTTTGGACAGCACACCAATACTGGTGCCAGGCGGCAGCTCAAGCGCAATGCCGAGCCCGCCGGCGCCCCCGCCAAGGATCAGTACGTCATGAAACAGGCTATCGTCGGCCAATCGTCGGTCCTTACTGGGGCCCAGGCTCAACCTTTCGGCGGCAGGGCGTTCCAGGTAATCACCGGCGCGAAACCGGCATCGGTAAACAGATTGCCAACCGGACACGCATCTTCCGAAAGCTTGGCAAGACGATCAAGGCGGCCTTGGGATTCATCGGTTTCGATATCGATATCCAGAGACGCTGCACAAAAGCGCATCACCTTATCGCCACCTTCGACCGCCGCGATGCGGTCGGTCGTGGTCCCACAGCGGATGGTGATCGCCCCATGCTTGAAGCGCATGGCACTGGCCACCTTGTGAATCTGCACCGCCTGACAGGAAGCGAGCGCCGCCGTCAAATGCGCCAGGGGCGATGCGCCGCTATCGGTGCCGCCGCGCGCCGCGGCCTCGTCGGTGACGATGGTGTGCCCGCCAGGGACCTCGATCTCGCAGCGTACGCCACCGTCCATGCGTAAGCTCACCGACCGTGTGTTGGCGCCCGGGGGCGCCTTTTGCTTGATATCCATATACTGACGCCCTCCCCAGTGATTTTGGCCCCAGCCATTTTGAACCGGGATCGGCGCAGCCTAACACGGCAGGAACGGAGACACAGCGCCCCTAATCGCGAGAATCGTCGCAACCCAGCATGCGCGCAATGGTGCCATCCCGGTTGATGAACTGGCGCTTAAGCCCCCCCAGCACATGCAAGGCGAAAACGGCAAGAAAGGCATGGGAAAGCCCGGCATGGATATCTTCCGAAAGCCCGTGATATTCCCGGCTCGCGCCCGGCATCCGGGGGATGGCGAACCAGTCGAACATCATCGGCGGGCGACGGCCGGTGGACACGACGAACCAACCCGACAGCGGCAGGACCAGCAAGAAGAAGAGCAAGAGCCAATGGGCCGTCCGCGCCAGTCCGTTCTCCCATGCCGCACCGGGACTAAGATCGGGAAAGGGGTTAACCGCCCGCCAGGCGACATGGGCGGCGGCAAGAATAAGGGTGAGATAACCCGTGGCATTATGCCAGGCGAGCCAGGCACTGCGCTCAGGCCCCCGCGACATCGACATGAAGACGTATCCCGTGATCGCCAAAGCAATCATACCGGCGGCGGCGAGCCAATGCAGCCAGATGGTCGGGGCACCATAACGGGTACGGGTATCGTAAAGACCGGCCATAGTGATGTTTCCTCCATTGCGGCACACTGAGGCGGTGCCGTTCGTGACTTACACGATTGAACGCAGCCGATTCCGTCGTTTATCCAGGATCGGGGCACAGGGTTACGGGGCTTGGCCGCAAGCAGCCTTTGTGGCAAACATGGGCCCGCGCGGGGCCCGGCATGTGGCAGGCCCCTGAAAAAGGAGCCGCCCCATGGCCGAAACGGCCGATCCTACCACCCCGCACGATTTCATCCGCGACGCGATCACCGCCGACCAAGGCGCCGGACGGGCCCAGGATATCGTTACCCGCTTCCCGCCAGAGCCCAACGGCTATCTCCATATCGGCCATGCCAAGTCGATCTGCCTCAACTTCGGCCTGGCGCAGGAATTCGGCGGGCGCTGTCATTTGCGCTTCGATGACACCAATCCGGCCAAGGAAGAACAGGAATACATCGATTCGATCCAAACCGACGTGCGCTGGCTCGGCTTCGATTGGGGCGACCATCTTTATTACACATCCGATTACTTTGATCAGCTGTACGCCTGGGCCGAACATTTAATTGAAAACGGCGATGCCTATGTCGACGATCAAAGCGCGGATGAAATCCGGGAAATGCGCGGCACGCTCACCGAACCGGGACGTGCCAGCCCGTTCCGTGATCGCCCCCCGGCGGAAAACCTAGATCTGTTCCAGCGCATGAAAGCGGGCGAGTTTCCTGATGGCGCCCGGGTGCTGCGCGCCAAGATCGACATGGCATCAGGCAATATCAATCTGCGTGATCCCATACTGTACCGAATCCTCCGCGCCACCCATCCGCGCACCCAGGATCACTGGTGCATTTACCCGAACTATGATTTTGCCCATGGCCAATCCGACGCCATTGAAGGCATCAGCCATTCCATCTGCACCCTTGAATTCGAAGACCACCGGCCCTTGTACGAGTGGCTGCTGGGTCACCTGCCAGTGCCGGCCAATCCACGCCAGATTGAATTCGCGCGGCTCAACCTCACCCATACGGTGCTGTCCAAACGCCGCCTGATTCAATTGGTGGAAGGAAAGCATGTGTCGGGCTGGGACGATCCGCGCATGCCGACCATCGCCGGCCTGCGGCGGCGCGGTTTTCCGCCGGAAGCGATCCGCGATTTTTGCGCCCGCATCGGCGTCGCCAAAGCCAATTCCACGGTTGAGGTTCAATTGCTTGAGCATTGCGTGCGCGAACACCTCAACACTGTCGCCCCCCGGCGCATGGCGGTGATCGATCCCATCAAATTGGTGGTCGAAAATTATCCCGATGGCCAAGTGGAGGAAATGGAGGCCGCCAATCATCCCGGCAACGCCGACGCCGGCACCCGCAAGGTGCCTTTTACCCGCGAAATTTATATTGAACGCGACGATTTCATGGAAGAACCCGCGCCCAAGTTCTTTCGCTTAAGTCCGGGGCGTGAAGTGCGGCTGCGCAATGCCTATCTGATCACCTGCAAGGATGTGGTCAAAGATTCAAGCGGCAACATCCAAGAATTGATCTGCACCTATGACCCTGAAACCCGCGGCGGCAACGCACCCGATGGGCGCAAAGTGAAGGGCACCCTGCATTGGGTGTCGGCGAGCCATGGCATCCCGGCCGAAGTGCGGCTTTATGATCACCTGCTGACAGAAACCGATCCCGGTTCAAGCGGTGATTGGACGGACGCGCTTAACCCCAATTCTCTCACCCTACGCACTGAGGCGGTGGTGGAACCGATGCTGGCCGAGGCGCCAACCGGCGAAACAGTGCAGTTCGAACGCTTAGGCTATTTCTGCGCCGACCCCGATTCGACCCCGCAAAAGCTGGTGTTCAATCGCACCGTATCCTTGCGCGATGGCTGGGCTAAGGTTCAGGCCAAGGGCGGCTGAGGCTCAACCCAACCCGAAATTGCCGTCGTAGAGTTTTTCAATCTCGGTCAAGGCGGCCTCAGGCAGGGGCCCTTTTGTCACCGCAGCGAGCGCGGCATCAACATGTCCGGGCGCGCCGATGCCGACCAGCACCGTCGAAATATCGGCGCAGCCGAGGGCGAAGCGCACGCCGGTTTGCGGCCGGGACCCATATTTATCGCCAAGGGTGCGAAACACCGCCGCGGCCTTTTTTTCTTCCAGCTCCGGATCCGTGTCCTTGGTCATCATGCTGACCCGTTCGGGCCGTTTCTCTAGGGCGATGACGCCGCCCGCCAAGACCCGGATCGCCAGTACCGCCGTCGACGTTGCCCGCGCCGCCGCCAAAATGCCGGTTAATCGTTGGCCCGACCAAGCCTCGGGCATGGGACGTGCGGCGGAGGGGTTAACCACATTGTAAAACACCTGCGCTGAATCAAAACGTCCACTGGCAATGGCATCGCTGACCGCCGGCGCATCGCCCAACGCGGTCAGGCCGATAAATTTTGCGAGACCCTTTTCCTTGACGCTCTCCAACCCTTCGGCAACGCCGTCCGCGCCCAGCAATTTTTCAAGATCAAGCGCCTTGCCCCCAGCCCCCGGATCAATGCGATTGTGCAACTGCAAAACGGTGACATGGGTACGGCGCAACCGCTTGAGGCTGGATACCAGGCTTTCTTCGATCTGGCCCGGCAGATCGCCGGCCCCAGGATCGACGGTCACCTTGGTCGATACATAAGGATCTTCGGGCACTTCTTCTAAAAGCCAGCCAAGCGCCTCTTCCGATTTGCCGTCGCCATAAGCGGCAGCGGTATCAAACCAGTTGATGCCGCCATCGAGCGCTTTACGCACCGCAAGGCGGCGGTCGGCATCGGCGCCATCGATCAGCAAACCGCCGGTCTTTCCGCACCCAAAAGCGAGGGCCGAAGACATAAGGCCGGTCTTGCCGAAAGCGCGCGTTTCCATGCTACTAGTATCGGCGCTCATCCCAGAGGGGTCAAATGGCCCGGAGAGTGTGCCTTTTCAGCCCATTCGCCCTTCCTTAGATTGACACCAGATTGACTGTGGTGGTGGAAATCGTTAGGCAAGGCTAAGCTCAATCACCTCACCCACAACATCCGATATGACAGCCGATATGACCCTTGAAGAGACCCGCCGTGAACTGACCCTCGCCAATCACATCCTGGCCAAGGAAGGGCTGTTGGTCGGGCTCGGCCATATCAGTACCCGCCACCCCGATGACCCGGAACGCTTCATTCTCGCCCGGGCGCTGGCGCCCAATCTGGTCGGCGTCGGCGACCTGCATGAATTTGATCTGGGCGGCAATCTGGTGGATGGTAGCGATATTCAGGCCTATGGCGAACGCGTCATCCATGCCGCTGTCTATGCCGCCCGCCCCGACATCACATCGATCTGCCATTGCCACCCGATTGAGCTGATCCCGTTCTGCAATATCGGCATCCCGCCGAAGCCGGTCACCCATGTCGGCGGCATGATGGGCACGACCATTCCGGTTTGGGACAACCGTGATGATTTCGGCGACACGCAAATCATCGTCGTCAAAATGGATGAGGCCCAATCCATGGCCAAGGCCCTGGGCCCGCACCGGGTCTGCTTGCTCCGCCGCCACGGTGCCGTGGTGGTCGGCAAGGGCATCCGCGAAACCGTGTTCCGCTCCATCGTGTTGCGTGACAATGCCAAAGTCCATCTCGACACCCTCAAATTAGGTGAGCCCACCGTGCTTCACCCCAAGGAGATGGAACTGTCCAACACGCTGCACGAATCGCCGCGTATATTGGAACGCATCTGGGGTGGGTTGGTGGCCGACCTTGGCGCCGATATCGACGCCAAACTTAAATAAATGGCAAAACCCGTAGGCGTAAGCACCTTTTGGCTGACGCTCAAAAATCCAAATTACCGCAACTACGCCGCAGGCAATTTCGTTTCGCAAATAGGCGTATGGGTGCATCGTATCGCGGTGCAGTGGCTCACTTGGGAACTGACCCACTCGCCGACCTGGCTCGGCATCATCGCCTTCGCCGACGTCTTCCCCAATGTCGTGATCGCCCCCCTGGCCGGCGCGTTGGCCGACCGTGTAAACCGGCTCCATGCAATGCGTCTCCTCATTTCATTATCTGCCATCCTCATGACGGCCATCGCCGTGTTGGTACTGAATGACGCGATCACCAAGGAACTGTTGCTTGCCCTGGTGCTAATTAACGGCATGGTGATGGCCTTCTATAGCCCTGTCCGGCTTTCCATCGTCCCTGCGCTTGTCGACCGCGCACTGTTGACCTCCGCTATCAGTATCAGCTCCCTGACCTTCAATATTGGCCGCGTCGGCGGCCCGGCGCTCGCGGGTTTGATCATCCTGCACTGGGGGGTCGGACACGCCTTTGTCTTTACCGCAATTGCCGATGTCCTCTTTATCGTCGCGCTTTATATGATCCATCTCGTATCAACCGGCGAAAAGCGTGCGCCGCGTTCCCTACGCCATATTCCAGCGGAGATTATGGACGGATTTCACTACGCCAGAAAACACCCGGGGATCGGGCCGTTGCTGGTGATCATGATGGCGTCAACGGTATTATTGCGGCCGTTCAACGACCTCTTCGCCGGCTTTGCTGACGATGTGTTTGGACGCGGCGCGATTGGGCTGGCGTGGTTGACCTCGATGCTGGGCGTCGGCGCCTTCACCGCCAGCGTGTCTCTGACACGGCGAAGCGGCATTAACGGCCTGACCGGGCTGATGGTGGCCTCGATGTTGGTGTTTTCCATCGCCCTGATCGGGTTCACAGCCACAAATATATTTTGGTTTGCCTGTGTCTGTACCGTCATTGCGGGATTCGCGATGACCAGCATCGGTGTGACAGAGCAGACACTTTTGCAGGCATCCGTTGACGGCGATATGCGCGGGCGCGTCTTGAGCCTGTACACCTTGATCGGGCGCGGCTTTCCCTCGATCGGTGCCCTGGTCATGGGCTACATGGCCTCCTTCGTCGGGCTGCGCTGGCCGATCTTCGGCGGGGCGGTGTTGTGCCTCATATTCTGGCTGTGGGTGCGCCGCCGCCAGAAGCGCATGGCTGCGGTGCTGGAGGCCGCACCGCTGCGCAGCTAGGCCGATAGGACGAACCCCCTTTAATTTTGCCTATGCCGCTTGGTGAGGTCCGGAGATTGCGATACCTTGGGTAGATGAGTCCCACCGATTGCGCCGCCCCCATACCTCCCATCCTTGACCATCAGCTGGGTTCGGCTGTTGCACCGCACGACGGCAAATTCCCCAATGACCTAGGCCCGGCACGGTTATGGCAAAATCCGCAAGCCTGAGCACCTTTTGGCAAACGCTGGGAATTCCGAATTTCCGGAACTTCACAGCAGGTAATTTCTCCTCGCAATTTGGCATGTGGGTGCAACGCATTGCCGTCCAGTGGCTGACCTGGGAACTGACCCATTCGCCGACCTGGCTCGGCATCATCGCCTTCGCCGATTTCTTCCCCAATATTGTCGTCGCCCCCCTGGCCGGTGCGTTGGCCGACCGGCTCGACCGGTTGACCGCGATGCGGCTTTATATGTGGGTATCGGCCACCATCACGACGACCCTCGCCGTGCTGGTGCTGGGCGGGTTCATCACCAAGGAATTGCTGCTGATCTTGGTGCTGATTAACGGCACCGCACTCGCCTTCAACAATCCGGTCCGGCTGTCCATTGTCCATGCGCTTGTCGATCGCGAAGCCCTGACGTCGGCCATCGGCATCAGCTCACTGACTTTCAATATCGCCCGCATCGGCGGTCCGGCGCTCGCCGGTTTCATCATCTTCCACTGGGGGGTTGGCCCTGCCTTCGGCTTCACCGCCATTGCCGATATCGTGTTCATTACCTCACTTTACATGGTCCATTTAGCCCCGGCCGGCGCACCGCGCAAACACCGTTCGGCGCGCCATATTCCGGCAGAGATCATGGAAGGCTTTCGCTACGCCAGAAAACATCCCGGCATCGGCCCGCTGCTGACCGTCCTCATCGCAACGACTTTATTGGCGCGCCCGGTGAATGATCTCTACGCCGGTTTTGCCGACGACATTTTTGGGCGTGGTGCGGCCGGCCTGGCGTGGTTGACCGCGATGCTGGGGGTGGGCGCCTTTGTCGGCTGCATATTTCTCGCCCGGCGCAAGGGCATCGAAGGGTTGACCCGGTTGCTGGTGGTCTCGGTGCTGGTATTTTCGATTTCCCTGATCGGGTTCACCGCCACCGACATCTTCTGGTTTGCCTGTCTCTGTACGGCGTTTTCGGGGTTTGCCGTGGCCAGCGTCGGTGTCGCCGAACAATCCCTTTTACAGGCCTCCGTCGACAGCGATATGCGCGGCCGTGTCTTGAGCCTGTACACCTTGATCGCCCGCGGCTTTCCCTCGGTCGGCGCCCTGGTCATGGGCTATATGGCTTCCTTCGTCGGACTGCGCTGGCCGGTCTTCGGTGGTGCCGTGTTGTGCCTGATCTTTTGGGTCTGGGTGCGCCGCCGCCAGAAGCAAATGGCCGAGGTGTTGGAGACCCCACCGCCGCGCGGCTAGGGCAATATCCATAGATATTTTCTTACGTACCGGGCGAAGTTCATCGGAAAAACCGATGACAAAGACTGGGTAAACCGATTGGATTTCGCGGGCGCATATTGTGAACATGGGTTCACAATATTTGCCCCCTGATAAGGAAAACCCCATGACAGCCCAGCCAGAAATCCAACCCACCGTCCAGACTTTCCCCCCGACGCGTCCAGGCAAAGTGGCCTACCTCATTGCCGCCGGATTATTGGTCTTACTCACCATGTTCGTCTTCACGCAATAAGCCTCGACACACCCCGTGTTGAAAACTGAACCGGCCCCCATCGGGCCGGTCTTTCTTTTTAAGCATAGGGCCCGCGCCATAGGACACCGCCGGGGGATTCCATTTGGAACACCCCGGCCGTTAACCCTGGTCACGTCAGACGAAACGTCCCAATTGTGTTATTCAGCCGCGCCCCAGAATTCGCCCGGGCGCGCGATGACTTCGCCCTTACCGTTTTCCGG
>JBLHLO010000008.1:0-17386 GCA_047621105.1 Alphaproteobacteria bacterium | reverse complement strand
TACCGCCGATCTCGCCTGGGCGCTCACGACTCCGGTGATTGCCTCCGGTGGCGTGTCTGCCATCTCCGATTTACAGGAGTTGAAACAGGTCGAAGAATCGGGGATCGAAGGGGTGATCGTTGGCCGTGCCCTCTATGATGGTCGTATCGACGTGAAGAAAGCGCTGGCGTTGCTTGATGCCCCGCCCGTGAATTCGGTGGATTGATATGCTGAAGGTTCGCGTCATTCCCTGCCTCGACGTTAAAGATGGACGCGTGGTTAAGGGCGTTAACTTTGTCGATTTGGTCGATGCCGGTGATCCCGTTGAACAAGCGCGGGTCTATGACGCAGCCGGGGCGGATGAATTGTGCTTTCTTGATATCACGGCCAGTAGCGACAACCGCGATACCTTGTACGATGTGGTGCGCGGCACGGCCGAACAATGTTTCATGCCGTTGACCGTGGGTGGTGGGGTGCGCACCGTAGAAGATATCCGCAAACTTCTTCTGGCAGGCGCCGATAAAGTTTCCATCAACACCGCCGCCGTGGCGCGGCCCGATTTCGTGCGTGAAGGGGCGGAAAAATTTGGCAGCCAATGCATCGTCGTCGCCATGGATGCCAAGGCGACCGGCCCTGAAAAATGGGAAATTTTCACCCATGGTGGGCGTAATGCGACCGGCCTTGATGTGGTCGACTGGGCGCGCCGCATGGTGGCGTTAGGGGCGGGGGAAATCTTGCTGACCTCGATGGATCGCGATGGCACCAAATCGGGATTCGACTGCGTGCTGACCCGCGCCGTGGCCGATGCGGTGGATGTCCCGGTCATTGCCTCTGGCGGTGTTGGCACCCTCGACCATTTGGTCGAAGGGGTGCGTGACGGCCATGCATCGGCGGTGCTGGCCGCGTCGATCTTTCATTTCGGCACCTATTCGGTGTCCGAAGCCAAAGCCCATATGGGTTCTGCGGGGCTGCAGGTTCGGCCCGCATAGGGCCCCTCTTTCGGGCTTTCTTTACGGGGCTCGCCAGTGACCAAATGATCTGCTAGGCATTTCCCATGACCGACGATTTTAAAGACGCTGATTTACCCGCCGTGCTGGCACGCCTGTATGAGACCATTGTCTCACGCAAGGGTGCCGATGCGGCAAGCTCCTATACCGCGTCGCTGTTTGCGGGGGGCGCCAAGCTTATCTGTGACAAGGTGAGTGAGGAAACGGCTGAGGTCGTTGTCGAGGGACTCAAAAGCGATGCCCCGGCGCTGACGCGCGAAAGCGCTGATCTGCTTTATCACCTTCTGGTGTTATGGGTGGAAGCCGGGGTTACGCCGGAAGGCGTCTGGGCTGAACTGGTGCGGCGCGAAGGCACCTCCGGCATTGCCGAAAAAGCATCACGGCCTAAGAAGAGCGATCTTGCCTAACGCAATTTGTGTGTGACGAGCGCAATGCCGGCGACGATCAGGGCAATGCCAGCCCCGTGATAGACGTGAAATGCTTCGCCCAAGACGGTGATCCCAAGCACGGAAGAAAACACCGGCATCAAATACATGAACATGCCGGTCCGTCCCGGCCCCAGTGCCGCCACGGCCTTGTTCCAAAAGATATAAGCCAGCACGGACGGAAACAGGGCGAAATAGGCCAGAGCTACCAAGCTTGAGGCATTCGGTGTGAACGTGCCTGTAACCAGGACTTCCCAGGCAACGAATGGCAGATGAATGATGATCCCGAAACCGATAGTAACGGTAAGGAACAGCAAGATTGGCAAACCCGTCGGGCGCCAGCGGATCAACACCGTATAGAGTGCCCAAAAGGCAAGACCCGCGACCACCAGCAGGTCGCCCTGGTTGAGCGCCAAACGGCCAATCCCACCCAGATCACCGCGGATGATAATGAGGGCTGCACCTAGGAGTGCCACTCCAACCCCCAGCATTTGTTTGGGCCCGAGTGTTTCGCGCAAGATGAGCGCCGCCAGCACAAACGTGAACACCGGCATCAGGGTATTGATCAGTGCGGCATTGACCACCGTCGTGTCATGAAGCGCGGCGTAGATGAAGCAATTGAACGCAGTGATCCCGACGCCGCCCAGGATGATCAGAAACGGCAGTTCGGTTCGCAGATGCGCGCGCATCAATGCCGGATGCGCGTTGAACCCACGTGCTGCAAATGGCGCCAAGATCAAAAATGCCAAGACCCAACGCCAAAGTGACATTTGAATCGGCGGAATCTGATCGCGCATGATTCGCGCGACGAGAAAATTGCCCGACCAGAACAAGGGCGGTAGGGCGGCCATCAGGTAGGCAAAACCTGGATTCGGTATGGGTATAGGGTTGGGATCGGTGGCTCCGGACATGGCCGGCAAGGTACGGATTTCATGCCCCATGGTCTAGTGTCCCGTGAACCGCTGGCGGAACCTCACAGGGCATGCCCGTGACAAGCTGCCCGATGATCTGCTAACCAATGCCGTAACAACCGCCCCGAAGGAGCGACAACAATGGCTTACGATCCAAACAATATTTTTGCCAAGATTTTGCGCGGCGAGATTCCCTGCGACAAGGTTTATGAGGACGATTACGTGCTCGCCTTCAATGATATCGCGCCGCAGAAACCGGTACATGTGTTGGTCATCCCTAAGGGCGCCTATGTATCTCATGATGATTTTTCGGACCATGCGACGGATGAAGAAATTGCCGGATTCACCCGTGCCGTGGGTAAGATCGCGCGTGATCAAGGTATTTCTCAAACCGGCTACCGGCTGATTGCCAATGCTGGGGTGAATGGCGGTCAGGAAGTACCGTATTATCATGTTCATATTCTTGGTGGGGCCAACGTGGGACCGATGGTGAGCGGCGGCTAGGGTTTTACGCATTTTTCCATCGTCATCGCATTCAAGATCAATCCGCCACGGGTCTTATGCCCGGAATAAACCATCGGTCGGTAGCTACGATGGGCATAAAACGATTCGGCATTGAGCGATGCGCACACCGTAAGCATATCATGACCGTGGGCGGCGATGTCAGCTTCGTCACGGGCCAAAAGCGCCCCCCCGATTCCCTGCCCGGCGTGATCGGGATCGGTATAGAGCAACCACACCTCATTTCCACGCGTGGCGCCCATCGCCAAGATGGTTCCATCGGTGGCTTGGGCGATCTCGAACAGATCAGCAGTTTGAAGCGCGTTCCGATAAAATGCGGGATCGAGCCCCGCCGCCCAGCTTTCTAATTCATCGGCCGTGTAATGATTGTGGCCCAATAGGGTGATTGAGCGCCGATGTATCGCCGCGATATCAGCGATATCGGCTTCCTTGGCGGCACGAATGGTAAAGGTTTTCTTAGGCATCACTTGTCATTGAAAAGCCTAAGGCCCTGCCGGGCAACGCCTAAAGCCGGGGGCTGATGAGGGGAACGCCGGATTGAGATGCCCGCCCCGATGCCCCCGTTATGCATACAACGTCTGTCATGAGCGACCCTACAACCCGTGGCGAATGGCTAAAATTTAAAGTATCTTAAGTACATTATTTGAAAATATGAAAACCAGTGATCTGCGGTGCCCATGAAACCGTTAGAAAATCAGTGCGGATAAAAAGTTAAGCCAAAGGATTTTGTCGTCGTGGATAATAAATATGCCCTGGGACAGGCCGCCGTCGTGCTGTTCAATCCACATCTTTACATGCGGACGATGTTGCGGTCGACGCTGATGGGCCTCGGGTTCAAGGATGTTTTTGATTATGGGGAACTCGACCGAACCCGGGATGCGATTATCGAACGCGCCCCCGATCTTGTGTTGTTAGACCTTGATGAGGAAAAAGAAAAAACCTGTAACCTCATCCGCGAAATACGCCAAACCAATATCAGCGAGAATCCATTTGTGGCCATCATCGCCCTTTCCTGACAACCAAATTCCGCAACGGTTAACAACAGTATGGAAGCGGGCATAGATGATCTGATCGTTATGCCGATTTCAATAAAATCAATATTTGATCGCGTGGATACGTTGATCCAAAACCGCAAGGAATTCATCGTCACATCGAGTTACGTCGGTCCTGATCGACGTACGTCCACTGATCAAAGGCCCGATGCCCTGGGTCTTGGCACGATCAAGGTGCCAAATAGTTTGCGATATAGGGCCATTGGCGATCATGAAGCCATGGCGTCTTCTGACGCCGTCAATGCCGTTACGGCCCGCATCAATCATCACCGGCTTAATCGGTATGTGCAACGTATTCCGTGGTTGATCGGTGAAATTCAAAAATCGAAAAAATCCGGCACTGAAGAAAGTAAAATTACCATAGAGCGCCATGATGAAATTGGTTGCTTGATCGAAAACATCGCCTTTGATCTGAGCACCCAGGGCTATGAACATCTTTTGGAAATTACCGATTCGATGATGCGGCTGCTCGATTTCATTAGTGAAAAACACAGCCAACAATTCTATGAATTCATGCGGCTTCATGCGCTTGCCATCACCGCGACATTGATGGAAAGTGATGGCGCTGCTGTCATGGTTAAACAAGCGCTGAAGGAAAGGGCGGCATATCTCGACCGTGTCCAAGCAGCCTAAGCAGTAATCCTCCTAAATTTTCCATTTGCGGCGCCGTTCTAGACCTCGATCATCAATTTCGTGCACGAAATTTGGCCATCGCGGATGGATGTTAAGGCAGCGGAAATCCTGTTATCCTGAGGGCACGCGCCCTATGGGCACCCCATCTTTGCGATCACGACCAAGGAGACTCTCATGCCCCCCAATCCATCTGCACTCCGTGAACTCGATGGCCAGGTGGCCATTGTCACCGGCAGTGCGCTCAACACCGGTAGCACGATCGCCAAGACGTTGGCTCGGGTAGGCGCCGCCGTGGTGGTCAATTACCGTAGTTCCGAAGCCGCGGCCGAGGAAACGGTAAAGGAAATTGAAGCCGCAGGCGGTCAGGCATTCAGCCACCGCGCCGACGTTACCGATCCCGGGCAGGTCGAATCGATGATTGCAGCGACGGTAGATCGCTTTGGTGGCATCGACATCTTGGTCAATAACGCCAATGTGCGCAGTTATAGCCCGTTGCTCGAAATCACCCTTGAGGAATGGCAAACCACCATGAACACCACACTCAACGGCCCCTTTCACTGTGTCCGGAGTTGTGTGCCGCATATGATCAAGCGCGGCAAGGGCACCATCGTCAATATTGGCGGTGGATCGGGGCATGAAGGCGTGGCCAACCGTTGCCATGTGGCGACGGCTAAAGCCGGATTGGCGGGGATGACCGGCGCGCTCGCCACAGAATTAGCGCCCCATAATATTAGCGTGAACTGTATCGTGCCCGGGCGGGTCGATACGAAGAAACCGGCGAGCAGTGTTGCCAAGCGTGGACATCGGGGGGACATTCCCATGGGCCGGTCGGCGGCTCGCGAAGAAATCGCCGATCTCGCCCGCTATCTATGCAGCGATGGTTGCCGTTACATGTCGGGGCAGATGCTGCACGTCAACGGCGCCCGTTACATCACCATCGCCTAGGGAGGGTTCCTCATGCCGCTCAGCGCCCCCGCTGCTCGCAAGACACGTCATGATCGTGACCTTCGGATGATTGGCTATGAACGCGAAGACGGCCTCTGGGATATTGAGGCCCATCTTTGCGATGTGCGTGGTTACGATATTGACAACGCCTGGCGCGGTCGTATTGAAGCCGGGGCGCCTTACCATGATATGTGGATCCGTCTCACCGTGGATGAAACCCTCACCATTCAGGAGGTCGAAGCACTGATTGATGCGGGCCCTTATCGTGCGTGCCCAGATATTTCCGCCGGTTTTGCGGTGCTGAAGGGGGAGCGCATTGCACCGGGTTGGAATCAGCGGATACGCACTCTGCTGGGCGGTGCTAAGGGCTGTGTGCATCTGGTGCAAATGCTTGGCCCCATGGGCACGGTCGCGTTCCAGACCTTGGGGGGAAAGCGGGTTCTCGATGCCCAAGACGCCGCCGATAAACGTGTCCGCACCCGCCCGCCACGTCTCGATTCTTGCCACGTTTTAGCGGCCGATGGGGAAGAGGTTAAAAAGCGCTGGCCCGAATTCTATGCCGGGCCAAAAGACTAAGGACAAAGCCTCCCGTTTATTCGGCCGCCGCGGCGCGTACGCCGGTCGATTGATCGAGACCGACAATGAACGCGGGGTTGTCCGTTATCATCTGATGAATCTCGGCATCGGTGCAGCCAAAGGCGCTCATGTAATAGTGCATCATGCGCATGCCTTCGACCGAATTGGGGAACAGGGGCTCACCACAATCCGATGACAGGGTGCAATGGTCGACCCCAATAGTGCGGATCGCTTCATACATCCGGGCCGGATCGATGCCCAAAAGCGGTGAAATTTCATCATAGGTGAAGTTGATCCATAGCCCCATTGTCCCGGCGTCGGCCATTTCCTGGAGGGTCAGGTTGACGAATGGACTAAAGGGATGGTCAATCACGCCGCGCTTGTAGTTAAGCTTGACGCAAAGATCCGCCATCGCCCAGAGCTCGGGCTTGGAGGGGTGACCGAAGAAAATTGCGGTGCCCCGGTCCGCCGACATGCGGAAAATTTCTTCAATATGGGTTTTGAGTTTGCCGTTATCGTCGAGCAGATAATGACCGCGCTTAAGCGCTTCCTCCCACGGCAGGGGATCACTGTGGTCGGTCTTGGCCGCAGTCTTGTCCCACATGATGACGCGCCCACCGACGATGGATAGGGTGTTGGCCGCGTTGACATTGGGCATCCACAAGGCGATGCACCCGGAATCCAGTAACTCGCGGCTGCGTTCAACCCGGATGGGGACCGTATAACCCTCGGTCACGGAGCAGCCGGCCCAACAGTCTATCGGCGTGACGCCTTCCTTATCGGCCCATGCATTCAGGTCATTTTGGACTTTAGCGGCAGATTTCGCCGGTTCCTTACGGTCGGTGATCGTTTTGAACAGGATACCGCGCATGCCGCTGATGGACGCCAGTTTGGCAAGGCCAAGGGGGTCTTGCTGGCCGACGGTGGCATGGCAATGAATGTCGATGGCGCCTTTAACCCCGGGAATGGCGGGATCGAACGGATCAATGGCCGGCGGGTTGAACATCCGTCGCGCCGGATAAGACGTTACCGCACGAACGGCGGAGGGGGTGGTGTAATCGGTATCGGTCTTAGCCATGTCTCACCTCTGTGCAGTTAAATTTTGCACGATCATCATGCGCAAACCTGGTCAGCTTGCGTCCTCGGTTGCGGGCTCTTGATCCGCGACGACCCCATCGGCTTTCAGTTGGTCGATCTCGGCTTGGGAAAACCCAAATTCCATCAGGACTTCATACGTGTTCTCGCCGTATTCGGGAATGCCCGTCCAGTTTTCCGTCGGCGTGCGGCTGAGCCGAAATGCCTGGGTCAATAGTTTGAAATCGCCCATGGACGGGGATGACAGTTCTTGAGCAAGATTGAGATGCTTAATCTGCGGATCATCGAAGGTTTGGTCGATGGTATAGACCGGGCCCGAAGGAATATCCGACGCCGCGAGACGCGCCAACATTTCTTCAGTGGTAAATCTTGCCATCGCGTCACTGATCATGCCGTTGCATTCCTTGCGATGGGCACGGCGCGCTTCGCGTGTGGTAAAGCGCTCGTCATCGATAGCGTCCTCACGTTGGATGGCGCGGCACAGGTCTCCCCACATGCGGGGCATGATCGACAGGCTGATAAAACCGTCTGTGGTTTTATAGGTGTTGGTGGGCACGCCGGTGGGGTGCTCATTCCCGACTTGTTTGGGTACGATGTCATTGACTAGATAACGGGCCGCATGCAAATCCATGAACGACAAAAGCGATTCCATCAGTGAGGTTTGAACCCACTGTCCCTCGCCTGATTGTTCGCGTTCATACAGAGCCGTCAGAATGCCCAGGGCACAGAATATACCGCAGCTGATATCGGCAATGGCGACGCCGGCACGGATAGGTCCACGCCCGGCTTCGCCGGTGACCGACATGAAACCCGACATGCCCTGGATGATCTGATCAAGACCGGGCCGGTCCCGATAGGGTCCATCCTGGCCAAATGCCGAAATGGAGGCGAGGATGATGCGTGGATTGATATTCTTGAGGGTTTCGTAGTCAAAGCCGAGCCGGTCCTTGACCGCAGGCCGGAAATTCTCGACCACGATATCGGATTTTGCGACCAGGCGTGCGAGCACGGCGCGGCCTTCGTCGCTCTTGAGGTCGAGCACCATGGAGCGCTTGTTGCGATGCTTGCTTTGAAAGTCGGCCTCGTAACGGCCGGCCCAGTCGGGGGGATTGCCGGGGCGCTCAATCTTGATCGTATTAGCGCCCCAATCGGCCAATTGGCGGACGCAAACCGGTCCGGCGCGGGCCTGGGTCATATCTAGAACGGTCAGGCCGTTCAATGCGGTCGATGGCGGTGTTTTGCCCATGATGGCTTCCCTTTTGCGGATCTTCTTCAAACCCTTATTTTTGCTGCAGACCAAGGCTACAGAAGGCATTTCGCCGTGTCTACGGTGAACAACCCCGGCACCGTTGACAGGCCCTCCCGGAACGACCATGCTTTTTGCAATCGGAGACTTAAGAATATCTGGGGATTGAGCCCCGTCATTTTTGGTACAGCAAAGAGGCACACCATGACATCAAAACAACAGCGACTTGGCGTATCGGTTTCCTTGGCCGCCTTCTTGGCCATGGGCCTAACAGTGGCCCCGGAACCCGTGTTGGCCGCCGATTTTTACCAGGGCAAGACTTTGAAGGTCATCATCCGGTCCAGCGCCGGGGGGGGCAATGATTTCTATGGCCGCCTGTTGGCCCGCCACATGCCGCGCCATATTCCCGGCACCCCTCGATCCATCTCTATCAATATGAAAGGGGCGGGCGGGATCGTCGCCGCCAATTACCTGCATAATCGGGCCAAAAAGAATGGCACCGAAATCGGCATCCTGAGCCGCGCCATTGCCGTGGTGCAGCGCACCAAGACCAAGGGCGTGTTGTATGACTTGAACAATCTCATTCCCTTGGGTAGCCCTGGGTCTAATACGGCGGTCTTCGTTACCGCGAAGAACTCTCCTCTCAATTCGCTTAAAGATCTCAAGCGCGGCGGGAAAGTCTACAAGGTTGGCACGACCGGGCCGGGCGGTGGGGCGTATCAGCGTTCCATGGTGCTGAAGCTCGACGGCTTTCCCTTGAAGATCATCACCGGTTACGGTTCCAATGGAGAAAAGGTCCTGTCGGTGGCGCGCGGCGATGTTGAGATAACAGCGGGCAGCTATGAGACCATGGAATCGGCGATCCGGGAGGAAGGCTTCAAGATCATCGGCAAGCTCGGCTCACCCCATCCCAGAATTGATCCGAGCGTTCCCGATCTACGTGAGATCGTGACGGCGGACCGGCGTAAGCTTTTGAGCATTTTAGTGGCGCCGCTAGAAGCGGGCCGCCCGTTCTACACGACACCCAAGGTGCCGGCAGACCGGGTCAAAATCTTGCGCGCGGCATTTAACAAAGCGCTGAAGGACCCCAAACTGTTGGCCGAGGCCAAAAAAGCTAGAAAAGGAATCGCCCCAACAAGTTGGCAGCAAATGCGGGCGACCAATAACGATATCCTTGGGGCTTCCGACACGATCATGTCTGAGTTCAAGAAATTGATGCAGTAAAACCCGTTAGGGGTCAGTTTTTACCACGGCGGCCTGGGTTCGGGCCGCCGTGGTTTTTTATGCCGTCAGGCCCCCGTCCATTGCGGTTTGCGTTTTTCATTAAAGGCGCGCCGTCCTTCGGCAAAATCAGCACTGTTGAGGCAGATCTTGCGCATCGCTTCAACAGCGGCCATATCGCGATCGCGGGATTCCTTCGCGGCTTGGTCCACCATCAGCTTAGCGGCTTGGACCGAAAGCGGTGAATTGTCGACGATGGCGGCGGCGATCTCACGCACGGTCTGCTCCAGCGCATCGCCGGGAACGACCTGATGGATCAGGCCCATCTGCAACGCTTCCGCTGCGCTATAGCGTTTTGCCGTGATCAGGATTTCCTTGGCCCGGGCAGGGCCGACGATTTCCACCAGCTTTTGGGTGTAGTCCCAATTATAGGCATTGCCGAGACGCGCCGCCGGAATGCCGAATTGGGCATCTTCCGACGCGATACGCAAATCTGCCTGCAGCGCCGTTGCTACCCCGCCACCCAGGCAAAAGCCGCGGATCATGGCGATGAGCGGCTTGGTCACGCTTTCGTAACGCCGGCGCATCAGTTCCGATACCTTACCCTGTTCTTCAAGCTGGGTTGGTGTGGCAGCGCCTTTTTCGGATTTGGATATATCGGAGCCGGAAACGAACG
Source organism: Alphaproteobacteria bacterium (assembly GCA_047621105.1). Taxonomy (GTDB): domain Bacteria; phylum Pseudomonadota; class Alphaproteobacteria; order SMXQ01; family SMXQ01; genus WHSO01. Next base: position 7,098 of record JBLHLO010000008.1, on the reverse strand, counting down.
CTTTGTCACCGGCGCCGGTCATGACGACGACACGGATTGCATCGTCGCTTTCGAAATCGTATAAAATTTCAAGGATGGCCAAGCGCATTTCATGGGAAATGGCGTTGCGCCGCTCGGGTTGGTTGAAGGTCATCCAGCCAATGCCGTTTTCCTTCTCCGCGATCATTTTATTGGTGCCAAGCTGCATGATGCCTCCCATGCTTTATAATATTTTCGAACGAATCCTATCCCAGAAAAGCCCGGTGCGCGAGGCAGAGCACAATAGTGACGATTGAAACCCTCCGTCCCTTCGGGTAGCGTCCTTCAACGGGTAAGGGGGGCACCCGCAAGGGGCCATAAACAATGAGGTATTTGGGCGGTGGCACCGCACCAATTACTGCTTATAAAAGCCATCGGGGAGCGTAACCATGATCGAAGCCGCCATAGAAGGGTTCCACGGAATTTTTCATTGGAAGGCGTTTTTGTTGATGCTGTTCGGTATTTTGATCAGCTCCACTTTGGTTGCAATGCCCGGGATTGGTTCCAAGACCGCCATCGCCTTATTGCTACCGATTGCCTTCGTTCTCAATAAATTTGAAGCCGTCGCCTTGATCGTCAGTATCTGGGCAGTGAGTAATACTGCCAATTCTATCACTTCGATCCTGTTCAGCGTCCCCGGTGGTGGCGGTTCCCAGGCGACCATCATGGATGGCTACCCCATGGCCAAGAAGGGTGAAGCGGCGCGGGCATTGTCGGCATCGTTTACGGCATCGGCGCTCGGCGGCATTATCGGCGCTGTCGTTTTGCTCGCCGCCATTCCTGTTCTCAGGCCGCTGGTCCTGTTGCTGGGCCCGCCGGAGTTTTTCATGCTGGTGATGATCGGCGTCGCCATGGTCGGTGCGCTCAGCGGCAAGGCGCCGGTCAAGGGTATTATCGTCGGCGCTTTTGGCCTGTCGATCTCAATGATTGGCGTGCACCTCCTCACCGGTATTCACCGCTTTACCTTGGATCAGCTGTATTTGGTCGATGGGATCAAACTGGTGCCCATGACCATCGGCTTGTTTGCGATCCCCGAAATGCTTTACATGGCCAGCAAGGGGACGGGGATTTCCGATGTGCCGCTCGGTGACCTCAGCCGTGGCCGCCGGCAGGGCATCCAAGATGCGTTCACTCATTGGTGGCTGGTTGTCCGGTGCAGCATGATCGGCGTGTGGGTGGGAATCATTCCGGGGCTTGGTTCGGCGGTTGCCGATTGGTTTGCTTACGGCCATGCCAAGCAAACCTGCAAGGGGGCCCGCGAAACTTTCGGGACCGGTGATGTGCGGGGGGTGATTGCCGTTGATGCGTCAACCAATGCCAAGGAAGGCGGCTCGCTCATTCCGACCCTGGCTTTCGGCATCCCCGGTTCGTCCACCCTGGCCCTGATCTTTGGCGGGCTTGTCATCGTCGGAATCACGCCGGGCAAGGACATGCTGACCAAGGATCTCGATGTTACCTTCTCGATGATCTGGCTGCTGCTCTTTGGCAGCATCTTCACCTCGGTTCTATGCATCGCGTTCACGCGGCAATTGGCGATGGCGACCAAATTGCGGCCCACGCTGATGATCCCGATGATCCTGGCGATGGCGGTGATAGGCAGCTTTGCCGCCGCCGGCCATTTTGAGGATGTGCTGGTCATGGTGGCGTTCGGCACCCTCGGTTATTTCATGCGCTCGGCGGGCTGGCCGCGGCCGCCGATGCTGCTGGGCCTCGTTCTCGGGCCGATTGCGGAACGGTATATGTGGACCTCGGTCCAGCTTTACGGCCTCGGCTTCCTCATTCGGCCAGGGGTGCTTATTATTTTGGCGCTGCTTCTCGTCAGTGTTTGCTACCCCGCATTGCAGGACCGCTGGTCCCGGCGCAATGACAGCAAGGGGGAGGCCTGACATGGGCTTGAGGTTTCAACCCCGGTCCTTGTTGACCGTGACCCTGATCGTCTTTTTCGTCTACATCGTCGCCGCGTCCTGGGATATGCCGGAAAAGGCCAAGCTTTACCCTTGGGCGGTGGGGCTGGTAGCTCTGGCGTTACTGGTCTTCCAGCTGATCCGCGAATTACTGCCAAGCCAAGCTGATGCGACGCCGGCAACACAGGGAACCGGTGCCGATGTGGATTTCACCGAAGAAGAAGCCTCGGCGGCAGGGAAACGCCGGACGTTGGAATTGTTTGCCTGGATCTATGGCTTTGCGCTGTCGTTATGGCTGCTCGGCTTCTACATCGCCATTCCGGTCATGGTGTTTTCGTATCTGTTACGCCACCGGGAGGGCTGGATCATTGCCGTGACCATGCCGACCGTCGCCGGTCTCGCGACCTGGGGCCTGTTCGACAACCTTCTTCACCTACCGTTCCCGCCCGGTGTGTTGTTCGAATATTTCGGCCTGGTGTCTTAGTCTCGCCTAATTGTCGCCGGGCGCGCGGCGGTCTTCCCGGCGCTTGTTCCACTCCAGGATCGAGGCGTTGGATAGGGGCGTGGCTTCATCGGCCATATCTTCTTCAAACCGTTGATCGGACCGCATTTCGTCGCGCAGCTGTTTGATTTCCCGGAGATCCTTGACATTGGGCGGGGTGAATTTGCGCGGCGCCTTTTCAATGATCTTGCCGCCGAACCAAAACGCGATGATGGTCAAAAAGATGTACCACATGAGGTCGGGCACCAGTGCCAGCGCGACCATGGCGGCGGGCAATACGCCTGCGACCGGGCTTATCCGGCCATCGAGTGCCAATTCCCCGAGCGCGACAACGTCCGCCATTTCATCGGCCGGCAGGACTTCCATGGCGGCTAACAGCCCGAGTGCGATGGGTAGGTCAAAATGGCTGCCTTCCTTGGCCAGGTCCGCCGGCGCCAGATTAACCGCGATGCGTTTCGGTGGCAGTGCAAGGCCGAGCGCGTTAAACGCCGAACGCACCCGTTCGCGCGATTCGGCGACCGCTTTATCGGGCAGACCGACGATCGAAAACGCCGGTAAGCCAGGCGCGATCTGCACCTGAACATCGACATCGACCACGTCTATGCCTTGGAAGGCAACCGTATTGACCCGTGCGACCACTCGCTCCCCATCCTCGCTTCATGCGTTAAAGGGTGGGGTTGATCCTAATGGGCCAAGTCGGGGACTGTCGAGCGCCAGTCGTGCTCCAGTTGTGCCTATACCGTTATGCAGGGTTAAAGCTGATCGGCTAATACAAGCTGGGCATTGGCAGAAAAAATGATCCGGCGGGTATTTCCGGCATAAGGAAAAGATCCGTGCGAGATGAGGGGCGGGAAAAATAGGGCGTAGCCTTCTTCCGCTTTGCAGCTCCATTGGCTTTTTTCCAAATACATGTTGCCAACGTCACCACTATCTTTTTTTAGGTCGGGATCTTTGGGTTGGTCGGGCGACATGAAATATGTGCCCCCATCTTCGCGGTTTTGAACGCTGCCCATCTGCAGGTAATAAACGCAAGACCACGCGCAATTACCGTGGGTGTGGGCTTTCACATAACCCCCGTCGAGGTAATTGATAAACCAGGACCCGGCTATTTTGACGCGGAGTTTACTGCGGTCTATGTCATGACCTCTCCAGCAATCGTCATTTGCCAAGGTCGCGACCTCGGTAAAGGAATCACACATGAATTCGGTAAGTTCCCGGATCACCGCAGACTTTTCATAGAATTTAGGAATGATGCCGTATTCGCTTTCATAGAGATTGGTATTTTCGATGGCCGATCGGCTGGTGGGGTTTTCAACCATGTATTCATCGACAAAACGAATGAGGTCTTCCTTGCATTCTTCATGCTTGGGGAATTTTCGCCTCAGAATGTGCGTCGGCCATAATTTGAACAGCTCGTCGTCCATTATTTATTCTTTCATCCGTATAAAATCATTGTAGCCAGCACCACTGGAAGATCAGCCTATTAAGAATCCTTAGCCGATTCGACCTGGGTGATTCTTTGCGACACGCTTTTCGATGGCATCCCAGATATCTGCTTCCAGGTGTACGTCATTAAAGCGGTTGATCTCCTGGATGCCGGTGGGCGATGTGACGTTGATCTCGGTCAAATAATCACCGATCACGTCGATGCCCACAAAGAGAAGGCCGTGTTCACGTAAAGTCGGGCCGATGGCGGCGCAAATATCGCGTTCATGTGGCGTCAATTCCGATTTTTCGGCGCGTCCGCCGACGTGTAAATTGGCGCGCGCCTCGCCCGCCGGAGGAATGCGATTGACGGCACCTGCTGCCTCGCCATCGATCAGGATGATACGTTTGTCGCCTTGTCGAATGGCGGGCAAGTATTTCTGCACCACCACCGGTTCCCGATAAACTTGGGTGAACATCTCTAATAGCGCGCTCATGTTTTCATCATTTGGCGTGACGTGAAATATGTTCGAGCCGCCATTGCCGTAAAGTGGCTTGATGATGATATCGCCATACTCTTTACGGAAATCGAGAATGGATTGGTGATCTGCCGATATCAGGGTCGGCGGCATCAATTCCGCGAAATGAGTTACAAAAATCTTTTCCGGTGCGTTGCGCACGCGCACGGGGTCGTTGACCACCAGCGTTTTTGGATGAACATGTTCAAGCAAATGCGTGGCGGTGATGTAGGCCATATCGAAAGGCGGATCCTGGCGCATCAGCACGACATCGAGGGTCGCCAGATCTATAATTTCCGTTTCGCCCGTTGTGATGGGCGCGCCGGTACCCGGCTCAACACGAAAAGCGCGCGCGCGCGCCGTCACCCGGCCATGAGTGAGTGATAAGTTCTGGGGCAGGTAATGATAGAGCGCATGCTTACGCTTGGTTGCCTCGCACGCCAGCATATAAGTTGAATCGGCCCTCGGATCGATCCCTTCAAGCGGATCCATTTGAAAAGCAACGGCAAGCGACATTAATTGGTTCCTTGGGCGGGCCTAAACCTGGCAAGCGGCGTTCCGGGCCGGGGCCATTCAATCAGTTGAGGTGCGCCTGTATTTTTTGAACAAGCGCTGAAGTGATATGGCGCGCTTCTTCGTCTTGGGTTATGCCGATAAAAATATTGAGCGACTCTATGGCTGCTTTCAGGTTTCCGGCTTCAGCATGATACACGCCAAGGTCACGATGAAGCGCGCATTCTTCGGGAACGATCAGCAACATCCGTTCGGTGACGTCGATCGCTTCTTTGAACTGTCCCTGGGCGGCCAGCCGCGTTTTTATGTTATTTTGTAAACGCAGCAAAATATGACGATCGCCAAGTGGGGCATAGCATTGGGGCGTCAATTCGGCCCCATTGCCTGAAACGGCTTTGATCATGGCGCGTAACGCACTTGCATCTTTAATCGGCTGACCGGCAAAGGGGTCGAAGATAATCCGTTCGGTGCCCGCCTCGACACTGATCAGAAAATGCCCTGGAAAAGCGAGGCCCTGGGCCGCCCAGCCTTGGGCGCGGGCGGCATGAAGATAAAGAACGCCGAGCGCCACCGGCAATCCTTGGCGGCGGTCGATGACCCGCATCAAATTGGCATTTTGCAGATCATCGTAGGTCAGCACATCGCCTCTGTAGCCTTCGGTGCCGTGGATGACCCGCACCAGGGCTTGGACCTGCCCTGCCGCACTCCGAGTGCTTTGCGCGGTATCGGCCACCCCCGTAGCGAGATCAGCCAGATGCAGCCGGTAGCGTTCGAGCGCTACGCCCGACCGGTCCAGCGCAGCGAGTAGCAGGGCCGCTTCGGCAATATTGAACGGTGCGCTCGGTGTGCGCCCGATGGCAGCTAGAGTATTGTGCGCCGCACCGCGTAACCCGGCATCGTCAATTTTTTGGACCTGTCCTGTCATTACTTGCGCCTTTGATCAGCTTTCAAAAGAACGTGGTTCACGACGCGTTCAACGTATTTTATGTTGCGCGCAATGTTAATAACACGGTCGAGCTCCTGTTTATTTTGAGCGACACCAAACAGGTAAACCGTGTGTCGCAGAGAATCGACGGAATAATTTATGGAGATGATTTCCTGATCGAACAGCAGCTTGGATTTAATTTGCGCGGTGATCCATGTATCGCGTGCGTAGGTGCCGGTTTTCCCGCTGGGATCAACAAGAATCACGTTGATCACTTCCTTGACGCCGCGCACCTTCCAGGCCATTGCAATGGCGGCGGTACGGCTATCTTCGGATTTAACAAGGCCGGTGAGCATCACCCGCCCTTCGTAGACAAAACTTGAGAGTGCTCTGAACAGATCATTGCCACTTTGCAACCATCCGTGATTGATTTCGGTCTGGATGCGGGCATCGGTAATGGCACCGTCAAGCCCCCGCTCCTGCGAGGCTGCGGTTGCGGTTGTTGCCGCGCCGCCAACGATGACGCCGCCACACCCGCCAAGTGTGAGGCCGGCCGCCATCATGACCGCCAAGACCACCGGTAACGATATGATGCGGGGGTGTTTGCCCATGGATCGGTAGGAATTTGCCATAGCAGGGGACCCTTGGTTTAAAAGCGAACGGGTGACAATTAGACTGAACTCTTCCGTCCTTGTCCAGAGACCCGCGCCGCGCCGCGCACTTCTGGGGTTTTGTCGCATGCACGGCTATAAGACGGCCGACATTATGAGCGCCACGCATCGATGAGATGGCGGGGCCAGCGCCAGGGCCGCATGAGCATGGCATCGAAGCGGATAAACAAACCAACATCACCCGGGTGCGATGCCAGCCAGGTCCGCGCCGCCGTGATGACCCTGGCCTGTTTCCGTGCGTCAATGGCTTCCGCGGCCTGGGTTAGATCGGCACGGTATTTGACCTTGACAAAAGCGAGGGTGCGCCCCCGCTGGGCAATGACGTCGATCTCCCCACCTGGGCACCTGAACCCCCGTGCCATGATCCGGTAGCCCTTACAACGGAGCCAACCTGCGGCCCAGCTTTCCGCGTATTGTCCGGCACGACGCGCTTTGGCGCGGGCCGGATCAGGTGAGGCCCCGGATGGGGTCATTGTGGTTTGATCGCCAAGGCGCGGTCTGCCAATTCGAGTGCGCGGGCGTAGACGCGCTTGCGGGCAAGGCCGGTTTCGGCCACGACCATGTCAACGGCGTCACGTAAGCTGTGCAGGTTGAGGGCCGAGATGAGCAAATCGTCGAGCCG
>JBLHLO010000007.1:0-18322 GCA_047621105.1 Alphaproteobacteria bacterium | reverse complement strand
GGATTCGCCCACCGGGATGCGCCGCACTAGTTTTTGTGCGGCGATCAATTCTTCTGCTGTCAATACGGCGCGGGTCTTGGCCGCAGCGGCGCCGGTGGTGGCCAGCAGCATCGCCCGCTCGGCATCTTTTTCGGGGTAGCGCACGTCGATCTGCAGGATGAAACGGTCGAGCTGTGCTTCGGGCAGGGGATAGGTGCCTTCCTGCTCCAACGGGTTTTGCGTTGCCAGCACATGGAACGGACGCGGCAAATCATGAGTAACGCCGGCCACGGAAACGGCTTGTTCCTGCATCGCTTGCAGCAACGCCGATTGGGTGCGCGGACTGGCACGGTTGATTTCATCGGCCATCAGCAATTGGCAGAACACCGGGCCTTTGATGAAACGGAAGGAGCGTGTGCCGGTTTCTGATTCCTCTAGCACTTCAGAGCCGAGGATATCGGCGGGCATCAGGTCGGGGGTAAACTGGACGCGCTTGTCTTCGAGACCGAGGACGGTGCCGAGCGTCTGCACAAGGAGCGTCTTGGCCAGCCCCGGTACGCCGATTAAAAGTCCGTGGCCGCCCGCGAGCAATGTGATGAGCGTTTCATCGATCACTTGCTCCTGGCCGAAGATGACTTCGCCGATGGCGGTGCGGACATCTTGAAGGCGGCTGCCTAAGGCTTCGATCTCGGCGGCGAGTTGGGTGGCATTTTCAGGGACGGATGTGTCGGTAATGGTCACGGGCGGTATCCTTATATCCAAGCCGATGGCACGGCGGTGGCCCTAGGGGGTCTTGCAAGGTTCTATTGTCTTGCCCCAGCATTGACCCAACAAAATTCCTTTTTAAGTATAGGATGATTTTGAACGTTTTTAATACTGATGAAATGAGCTGAAATTATGGCGGAAACGCCGGAAATCTGTGTTGGCGCCGCCTTTTCCATTGGCGCCGACGGCACCTGGTCCCACGACGGCCATCCGGTCGCCCGACCCGAAATGGTGCGTCTCTTCGCCCGCGCGCTTACGCGCGACCCCCAGGGCCGCTATTGGCTGGTGCGGCCCGGCGAAAGAATTCCGGTGGCGGTTGCCGATGTGCCGTTCCGAGCGGTCGAGATGCGCCTTAAAGGCAGTGGTCAGGATACCCTGATCGAACTTCGCACAAATATTGGTGATTGGGTGCAGCTTGGCGCCAATCATCCCCTGCGGATTGGGGCCACCGAGCAAGGGCCTCGGCCCTATGTGGCGCTGGATGACGGGATCGAGGCGTTGGTCGCCAGGCCCGTCTATTACGAATTGGCCGCCCTTGCGGTGCCGGGGCCGACGGGCGGGCCCGGTGTTTGGAGTGCCGGTCGTTTCTTTTCCCTGGAACCTGCATCTTCGGAAGGCGGGCCACGCAATTCTATGAATGATCCGTCATGAAGGCGATTCCCGCTGCGCATTTTGCCGATTGTTTGCGGCCGCGCCTGGTGGCACCGGAAACCGCGGCAGCCGCAGATCGTTTCCGTATGGGGTTTGGCACCCAGGAAAGATTCCTCGATATTGCGGGCGCGGGCGCGGGCTACCGGCCAGCGGCGGTGCTGGTGCCGGTTATCGATCGGGCCGGGGGCGCAACGGTGCTGCTGACCAAACGTTGCACGCATTTACCCGATCATGGCGGGCAAATCAGTTTCCCCGGCGGGCGGATGGAAGACGAAGACGCGGGGGCGACGGCCGCAGCCCTGCGCGAAACCCGGGAAGAAGTCGGTTTGCCCGATAATCACGAGGTCCAGATCGTCGGGGCTTTGGACCAACGTGGGACCATTTCCAATTACCGGGTGACGCCGATTGTCGCCGTTATGGCCCCGTTTGATCCCGTGCCCGAAGTTGGCGAAGTGGCTGATATCTTTGAAGTACCGCTCGATTTTGTGCTCAACCCGGAAAATCACGAAGGACTGCACAGCTCACCCGCCGATAACAGGCCACGTCAGATGTATGCCATCCGTTATGAAGGCCATTTCATCTTCGGTTTCACGGCGCGAATTCTGGTACAATTATCTGAGATTTGGCTGGATGGGGAGTACACCCCAGACTTCAGCCTATTCGGAGGCGAAAACTGAAAGCATGTTCAGGTTGTTCTTCACATATATTCTGCCGTTGATCGCCCCCGTGGGGCTGTATCTTGTCTGGAATTGGCTTCAGATGCGCCGCGTTGCTGCCGGCAAGCGCGCCGAGCCGACCCCCAGCTTTGCCGAAATGCCTTGGTTGATACTGGCGGGCGCGGGCGTGTCATTGACGATTGTGACATTGCTAGCGCTGTTCTTGTTCGGCACCGGGGGGAAGCCTGGCGGAACCTATGTGGCGCCGCATATGGAAAACGGTAAGATCGTTCCGGCTGAAAATCGTTAGAATCCAATGGCGGCGCCCTTGATCTTGAAGCCGGAAGCTTGGATGACGGCCAAGTCGACGCGTGAAGTGATGGACGTGCTTGGCGGCGAGGCCGAAGCGCGCTTCGTCGGCGGTGCGGTGCGTGACGCGATAGCGGGCGGCACGCGTGTCGGTGATGTGGATATCGCCACGCCATTGCCGCCTGATCGGGTGATGGGTTTATTGAAATCCGCCGGCATTAAGGTGGTGCCGACCGGCATCGATCATGGCACGGTGACCGCCGTGATCGATGGCGTCCATTTTGAAATCACGACGCTGCGCCGCGATGTAAAGACCTATGGTCGCCATGCCGATGTCGTCTTTACCGATGATTGGCGTGAAGACGCGGCGCGCCGCGATTTCACGATCAACGCCATGTCCATGACGCAAACGGGTGAAGTGTTCGACTATTTCACCGGCCGTGATGATCTGGCAGCGGGGCGTGTACGTTTTGTCGGGGATGCGGCGACGCGCATCCGTGAAGACGTCTTGAGGCTGCTCCGCTTCTTTCGCTTCCATGCCTATTACGGCAAAGGGGTGCCTGATAGTGACGGGCTTGCCGCCGCCGGTGCCGCCGCACATTTGATCCCGACCTTATCCGCTGAGCGGGTATGGAAAGAGCTCTCGCGTATTTTTGAATCGCCTGATCCGGCTGGGGCGCTTGAATTGATGGAGGGGGCCGGCGTGTTGGCGCATGTGTTGGTGGGGGCGCGTCATTTTGCCCGCTTGACTGTCTTGGTGGGGCTGGAGGTGACCAAAGGCTTGGCGCCCGATGCGGTGCGCCGCTTGGCGATGGTGGTTGAAGCCGACCGCGCCGGGGGTGAAGCGCTGGCAGCGCGGCTTAAACTGTCGCGGGCCGATCGTGACCGGTTGGTCTATCTCATCGAAAACCGCACTTCGATTACCGTGGGGTGGACGGTGGCTGACGCGCAGCGCGCCATTTACCGCGCCGGCCGGGACCGGTTCCGGGACTCGGTGTTGATCAGTTGGGCGCGCGATTTATCTGATGGCACCGATCCTGGCACCGATCCTGATGAGTCCTATGGCGCATTGATGGATGTGGCGGCTGGCTTTACCCCGTCGACATTTCCGATCGGCGGCGAAGATGCCATCAAGCTTGGCCTCAAGCCCGGGCCGGAAATGGGTGCCGCGCTTGCCGCGGTTGAGGCGTGGTGGTTAGAACAAGATTTCACACCCGACCGCGACGCCCTGTTGGCGCGACTCTCGGTGGTGATAAAGGGTTAGCCGACGGCGGCGTCAAGCCGGACGGGAAATGGCTCAGGGTCATTGGCCGGCGTGCTGGTGAGCTGATTAGGCAGGATCAATGAAACAGTGGTGCCCTGATCTGGGGCACTTTGGACGTCGAGCGTCCCGCCCATGAGTTCGGCAAGCCTCAGGCATAAGGGCAGGCCGAGGCCAGTGCCTTCATGATCTCTCGAGAAGGGATTCTTGACTTGCCCGAAGGGTGTCCGGGCGGTCTGGATATCATCCTTGGACATGCCGATGCCGGTGTCGATAACACTGACGCGTGATTCGTGATCCTTACTTTGGTTGATTTCGAATCGAATTTGTCCGCCGGGCGGCGTGAATTTTACCGCATTGGAAACCAGATTAATCAACACTTGGCGCAGTTTGCTGGGATCGGTTTCGATCGGCCGTTTCAGGCCTTGCACGTCAATGGTGACGATTTGACCGGTCTTCTCCATCATGGGCATGAACATGCGCATGACCTGATGCACTTCTTCAGTGATATTAGTGGGGGCCGCGATGATTTCCATCTTGCCGTTTTCGACCTTTACCAAGTCGAGTACGTGTTCGATCATCCCCAGGAGATGATGGCCTGAATTGCAAATGTCTTCGACATAGGATTTGTAATCCCTGTTGCCGATCGGCGCCTTGATTTCATCCCGGATGAGTTCGGAAAAACCAATGATGGCGTTCAGGGGCGTGCGTAACTCGTGGCTCATATGGGCAAGAAATTCGCTTTTTGCTTCGCTGGTGGCCTGGAGGCGCGGCATGGCGACATTCAGTCGGAGGTTGGTCCGGTGCTGAACGCGCATGATACTGTCGGCACGCCAGATCAGCACGACCAGGACGGCGAAGGCGAAGAGAAAAGCGCCGGTGACGATAGCGGTGTCCCTTATCCATGAGGCGTTGATCGTGGTGACCAGGGAGGTGACGTCGAGACCTCGGCCACGCCCTCAATGGACCCATTCGGCCATGATGTGCGGATGGGGACATAACTTGACAGTACCCAGCGCGCTGACACGGGGCCCGTTATGGCGTTGAAGCGGTCGCGGAATTCAAGCACCGCTGCGTCGGTGCCGTTAATCGTGCGGCGAAAACGAGGATTGTCGCTGTAATCCGAGCCGATCTGCTTAGGTTCAGTGGAGAAGGCGGTGAAACCATGCCGGTCATAGAGTTTGACCTTGAGCACGGATAGTCCGCGCGCAAGTTGAGCAATATCCCTGGTCAGCGCGGCCGTTTCCGGCAAGGCCCGGATCGCGTCGGGATTAAGCCGCCGGGCGTTGGAAATATGGCTTTGATGGGCTTGCCAAAGGGTATTGGCGAAGCTGCGTGTGAAATCGGCATTATTTTCAGCCGCCAGCGCCGTCAATTGCTGGCGCTTGCCGGCATCGAGCATGTGCAGCATCGCCCCCGCCGTGAGCACAAGGACCACCGCAGCACCCAGGGCGAAATTGCGGGTCAGCCGGTAGAAATTCACCGGGAGCAGGGGCTGTGTTGGTGTTTGTCCAGTCACGATGGGGCCCTCAGGTGCCAGGCGATGACCTGTTAACTTTGTGCCGACGGCGTGGTTCAGCTGCGTCAGCACACTACCTACGGTAGTGAGAAATCCTTAATATTTGCTAAATTTTATTCATATGAGAATGCCGGCGTGAATGCAGGCATCTGACCGGCGCGGGCATTTATTAGGCTGTGATCTGTCTCGCCGGGGCTTCGTTCTGGTCGATGGCCGGGGCCGGGGCCGTCGTCGCCGTCGATGGCCGGTCGGGCAGGGTCAGGGTCACCATGGTGCCCTTGTGCGGGGCCGAGATAATTTCAAACACGCCCTCAAGCATTTCCGTCAATTTGCGGCTGAATGGTAGGCCGATGCCGATGCCGCCCTGGGTCTTGGAATAGACATTATCGACATGGCCGAAGGGCACCGAAGCGATGGCGATGTCTTCGGGTCGCATACCGATGCCGGTATCGGCGACGGAGATGACGGCGCCGGTGTCGTCATTCTTGCGGGCGACCCGGAGGCTGACCTGGCCGCCTTCGGGGGTGAATTTGATGGCGTTGGAAACGAGGCCGATCAGAATTTCGCGCAGTTTGTTGCCATCGGTTTCGATGACCAGGGGATCACTTTCCACTTTCACGGTCAGTGAAATATTCACGCTTTCTGCCTCCATCGACATCATGCGGCCCACGCTTTTGGCGATGAAGGCGATATTGACCTTGCCCGTCCAGGTCCATGATTTTAATTTTGAGCACCTTGGTGCCCATGGTCAGGCGTCGCGCCTCGGCGATCAATTCCATATAATCGGGTTGGGCGGTATGCATTTCCGGCGTGTGCAGGTGGGCATGGGTAAAGACCTCTCCAGCATTGTCCCAAAGATCATTGGTGATCGCCCGGCCGAACTGCCCATGTTCGAGGTTGGCCATCTGGCGGATCTGTTGTTGGGTCTGATCGATCTGAATCCAAGAGACACCAATCGCGGAGATGGCAATGACAATCGCAGCGATCACCGCAAAGCGGCGCGTGAAACGGCCCGGCGCTGCGGCCCCGGCGGTGGTTTCGGCAATGGTGGGCGGCTGATCAGTCATCGTGTGGTTGGAGACGCTCCCTCAAGCGTTGCCCAAATGGGGCAGTTCCATGGACGATGGGCTGACAGCCTTAATAGAGGGTTTATGCGATCTAATCCAGAAGAAATACGTAGTAAATAGTATGCTCTATGGCCAGATCACTTCGGGTGGCAGGGACATCAAGATGGCCTCCGTATTGCCGCCGGTTTTGAGGCCGAATTGGGTGCCCCGGTCATAGAGCAGGTTGAATTCGGCGTAACGCCCGCGGCGGATCAACTGCTGGTGGCGCTGATCATTTGTCCAGGGGGCCTTCATGCGTCCGGCGACGATCTTGGGATATGTATCCAAGAACGCCTCGCCGAGAGCACGAGTGAAGGTGAAATCAGCATCCCAATTACCGCTATTCAGGTTGTCGTAGAAAATGCCACCGAGCCCGCGCCGCTCCCCGCGGTGGGGCAGGTAGAAGTATTCGTCACACCATTTATGAAAGCGCGCCCAGTATGCGGGATCGGCGGCGTCACAGGCGGCTTTCAGCGCGCCGTGCAATTGCGCCGCGTCGGCCTTGGCTTCGGCGCTATCTGGAAACATCGGTGTGATGTCGGCGCCGCCGCCGAACCAGCTTTTGCCGGTGACAATATGGCGCGTGTTCATATGGATGGCGGGCACCAGGGGGGAACGCAGATGGGCGACCAGCGAAATCCCCGATGCCCAGAACCTGCCGCCGGAATCACCGGCACCGTCAATTTGCTTGGCGAATTCCGGGGAAAAAGTGCCGAAGACGGTGGAAACATTGACCCCGACCTTTTCAAACACGCGCCCGCGCATGACCGACATGACGCCGCCACCCCCATCTTCAACACCGTCGTCTTGCGCCGGGCGCTGCCAGGGGGTGCGTTCGAACCGCCCCGGCGCGATACCGGGCAAATTCTTAAGGGCGGCACCCTCCAGCGTGTCTTCAAGCGTCTCAAAAGCGGTACAAATCCGGTCGCGCAAGCTTTCAAACCAGGCTCGGGCGGTCGCTTTATGCTGTTCGGTAAGCAGGTTGGTCTCTAACGGCAATGGAAAATCCTTACGGGATTAATCAGTGGTGGGAGGGTCGCCGGGAAAACCGTGGGTCTGGCGCAGCGCTTCACTGAGTACCATGGCGGCGCTTACCGCCACATTAAGGCTGCGCGCGCCAACGGCCAAGGGGATCGTTACGCGCAGATCCGCCACCTCATGCACTTCATCGGGCACGCCCGCCGATTCGCGGCCCATCAGCAGCACGTCTCCCGGTCGGTAGGTCACGTCGCGAAAGTCCAGCGTCGCATGGGTCGTACACAGGATAAGGCGTCCCTCAGGGGCAATATCAGCTCGCAAAGCGTCCAGATCGGCATAGCGCGCAATCTCGGCGAGCGCGATGTAATCCATGCCGGCCCGCTTGAGGCGTTGGTCCGACAATACGAAGCCCGGTGTGCCGACGATTGCCACGCCGACCCCCAAACAGGCGCCAAGCCGGAGCAAGGTGCCGGTATTTTGCGGGATGTCGGGTTCATAGAGGGCGAGGCGCATCGCAGTCCTTAAATCTTTGAGGAGATAATTCCTTCAAGACATTTCCCGGCGTTTGAGAAAGGCTCTCAAATGGCCTGTTTCAGGGGCAAAAGGCCAGATTAGGGCTTTGCTTAGAGGCGTATATATATTAAACCCACAGCCACTGAAACCACCCATCCGGAGGCCATCTCAGGCAGCCGGGCCAGTTTGTAGGGCCAGTTGTCGGGGTGGTGTGCAAAGGGGAAAAATTACATGTCCGATACCGTTGACGGCCATGGGGAAGAGGGCGAAACCCGCCGCGATTTCCTGACCCTGGCCGGAGCCACGCTCGGCGCCGCCGGGGCGGGCCTCGCCATCTGGCCGCTGATCGACAGCATGAATCCTGCCCAGGACGTGCTCGCCCTCTCGAGCGTCGAGGTTGATATCAAGCCGATCAAACCGGGCCAGCGCATCACCGTCAAATGGCGCGGCAAGCCGGTGTTTATCGATCACCGCACGCCCCAGCAGATCAGCAAGGCCCAGGCCGATGACAGCGCCGATCTCAAGGACCCGCAAGCCGATAAGGCGCGGGCCCAAAAGCCCGAATGGCTGGTCTTGATCGGTGTCTGCACCCATCTTGGTTGCGTGCCTTTGGGCCAGAAGGTCGGCCAGCCGCGCGGTGAATTCGGCGGCTGGTTCTGCCCGTGTCATGGGTCGCATTACGATGCGTCGGGCCGTATCCGCAAGGGGCCGGCGCCGAAGAATCTAGAAGTGCCGACCTATATCTATCTGAACGCCACCACCCTGCGCATCGGCTAGAAGAGGAAATATTATGAGTACGTCCAGCCAGCAGCAGGGGCCGATCGTCCGTTGGATCGATTCCAGGCTTCCCATCTTCACCTTCATGCAGCATGAACTGCATGAATACCCGACGCCCAAAAATTTGAACTACTGGTGGAATTTCGGGTCCCTGGCCGGCATCGTGCTGGTCATCATGATCGCCACCGGCATTTTCCTGGCGATGAATTACACGCCCCATGTCGACCACGCTTTTAATTCCGTCGAACGCATCATGCGCGACGTCAATTACGGCTGGTTGATCCGCTACGTTCATATGAACGGCGCGTCGATGTTCTTCCTGGTGGTTTATATCCATATCTTCCGCGGGCTCTATTACGGCTCCTACAAGCCGCCGCGCGAGATTTTGTGGTGGCTTGGCCTGATTATCCTGTTGCTGATGATGGCCACCGCCTTCATGGGCTATGTGCTGCCGTGGGGCCAGATGAGCTTCTGGGGCGCCACCGTGATCACCAACTTGTTCTCGGCCATTCCCATAGTGGGTGAGCCGATCGTTACCTGGCTATGGGGCGGCTTCGCGGTCGATAACCCGACCCTGCAGCGTTTCTTCTCGCTGCATTACCTGCTGCCCTTCGTCATCGTCGGCGTCGTGGTGCTGCATTTGGTGGCGCTGCATACTTCCAAATCCAATAACCCACTCGGCATCGATGTGACGAGCGACAAGGACACCATCCCCTTCCATCCCTATTACACCATGAAGGATTCGTTCGGCCTGGCGGTGTTCCTGGTGTTCTATATGGCCATCGTGTTCTACGCGCCCAATTCGCTGGGTGAGGCGGAGAATTATATTCCCGCCGATCCGCTGGTGACGCCGTCGGAGATCGTGCCCGAATGGTACCTGTTGCCGTTCTACGCGATCCTGCGCTCGATCCCCGATAAGCTGGGCGGCGTGATCGCCATGTTCGGCTCGCTCATCATCCTGTTCGCGCTGCCCTGGCTCGATACCTCCAAGGTGCGCTCGGCCCGCTTCCGGCCGATCTACCGCCAATTGTTCTGGATCTTCCTCGCCGATTGCATCGTGCTCGGTTGGGCGGGGGCCCAGAAGCCGGAAGGTGCGGCGCTGATGATTGGCCGTTTGGCGACCTTCTATTATTTCTTCCACCTACTGGTGTTGATGCCGTTGTTGGGCAAGTTTGAAAAAACCAAGCCCTTACCAACGTCCATCTCCGAACCCGTATTGAAAAGCTGAGGCGGGGGAAAGATCATGATCACATTGAAAAAAAACTTCGCCTCTTTCGCCGTTAGCCTGGTGCTTGGCCTCGGCCTCCTGCTCACCATTATGGAAGGCCCGGCAGTTGCTTCCGGCGCGCCCAAACCGGCCAAACAGGAATGGTCGTTTAAGGGCCCGTTCGGCACCTATGACCGGGCCGCCCTGCAGCGCGGTTTCCAAGTCTATAAGGAAGTGTGCTCGGCCTGTCATGCCATGCACCAGCTCTATTACCGTAACCTCACGGCGCTTGGCTATAACGAGGCCGAGATCAAGGCGCTCGCCGCCTCGGTCGAGGTCCAGGATGGTCCCAATGACGTGGGCGACATGTTCACCCGCCCGGGCCGCCCCTATGACCGTTTCAAATCGCCGTTCCCCAATGCCAATGCGGCGCGCGCAGCGAACAACGGGGCCTACCCGCCGGACCTCAGCGTGATCACCAAGGCCCGCCCGCACGGCGCCGATTATCTCTATGCGCTGATGACCGGCTATAAAAAGCCGCCCGCCGGCATGAAGATGACCGAAGGCATGCAATACAACACCGCCTTTGGTGGCGAACAAATTGCCATGGTCCCGCCGCTATCGGAAGGCGCCGTCGAATATAAGGACGGCACCAAGGCCAGCGTCACCCAGATGGCCAAGGACGTGACCGTGTTTATGTCTTGGGCAGCCGAGCCCGAGATGGAAGAACGCAAGCGCATGGGCTTTAAGGTACTCCTCTTCCTGCTGGTGCTCTCGGGCGTGCTTTACGCCGCCAAGCGCAATGTCTGGAAAAATATTCATTAAGCTCCAGCACTGCATCCAAACATGAAAAAACGGCGCCCCCTTCGGGGCGCCGTTGGTGTTTGTGGGACACATGATTTAGAATTTTATATCGATCACCAAAATATTTTATGATAAACGCTGCTGTCGGCCAAACTGCGGCATAGTCGAACAAACGGGTAACCGAATATGGCAAATGAGAACACGGCGCTGGGCATCATCGGCGGATCGGGGCTTTACGATATCGCCGGGCTGACGGAGACACGCTGGGAACGGATCGACAGTCCGTTCGGCGAAACCTCGGATGAATTTCTCTTCGGCAAACTGGCGGGGCGCGATGTGGTGTTCTGCCCACGCCACGGCCGGGGCCATAAGATCCCGCCGAGTGAGATTAATTTCCGCGCTAATATAGATGCGCTGAAACGCGCCGGCTGTTCGGAAGTGCTTTCGATGAGCGCCGTCGGCTCGCTCAAGGAAGAATTGGCGCCGGGGACTTTCGTCATCGCCGATCAATTTATCGATCGTACGTTTGCGCGGGAAAAATCCTTCTTTGGGCGCGGCTTGGTCGCCCATGTGTCGATGGCGCATCCGGTCTGCGCGCGGCTCGGCACCCGGCTCGAGGCCGCCGCCCGGGCCGAGGGGATTTCCGTGACGCGCGGCGGCACCTATCTGGTCATGGAAGGGCCGCAGTTTTCGTCGCTCGCCGAATCGGAGATCTACCGCAGTTGGGGGGCCGATATCATCGGCATGACCAATATGCCCGAAGCCAAATTGGCGCGCGAAGCCGAGCTTTGCTACGCCACAATTGGCATGGTCACCGATTACGATTGCTGGCATCCGGGCCATGACGACGTCAGCGTCGATGCGGTGATCAAGGTCTTGCTGAAAAATGCCGATAAGGCACGCGGCCTGCTTGCTCGCGTGGTGCCCGACCTCAGCCCCGCTACCGTATCATGCGCGGAAGGCTGTCATAGCGCGCTGGAGCATGCGCTAATCACGGCGCCCGAGGCGCGGGACCCAGAGATGATCGAACGTCTCTCCGCCGTTGCCGGGCGCGTCCTGAAGAATTAGACGCCCCATAGAAAAAGGGCCGGCAGTTACCCGCCGGCCCTCTCTCAATATGAAATACGCTGCTTAGCCGATATTCTCGGCGAGGAAAGCCAGCGTGCGCTCACGCGCCGTCTTGGCCGAGGCTTCATGGAATGACCCGCGATGGTCGCAGTTAAACCCATGGCCCGCGCCTTCATACATATAGACCGGGACCTGGGGCTGGCCAGCTTTGATCTTGGCGACCTTTTCCGCGTCGACGCCTTTATCTTCGGTGCCGATGTGGCAGATGATCGGGCATTTGGGTTTTTCATTGGCGAAATCGGCCGCGTTGCCGCCGTAATAAGAAACGGAGGCATCGAAATTGCCGCGCGTTGCCGCGATCCAGGCGATCGAGCCGCCGAAGCAATAGCCGATGATGGCAACTTTGCCGGCCGGGCCGCGGATCGCTTCTGCAGCTGCTTGGGTATCGGCGAGGGAATCATCCCAATTGAGGCCGCCGCGGGTTGCCTTGCCCTTTTCCTGATCGGGCGGGGTGTAGCCCAGTTCCAGGTCGCGTTCGACACGATCAAACAGCGCCGGGGCGATGGCGATATAGCCGTCCTTGGCGTAGCCGTCGCAGACTTCTTTCATATGGGCGTTGACGCCGAAGATTTCCTGAATGACGACGATGCCGCCCTTCGGCGCGCCGACAGGATCGGCCCGATAGGCGCCGAGTTCAAAACCGTCTTTTGATGTAAGCTTAATCATCTGTCCCATTATGGGGTCTCCCTGAGTTTTTGGTTACGGGTCGGTAGGATGCCGGTTGGGGGACGGTCCGCCCCCCGAATTACTGGCGAATAGCCGGCGGATTGTAATGGCTGGCGCCCAGCTGCGCAAATGAACCTTGAAGGGCAGGGCCCCCGCCCGCCCGGTGGGCGCGGGAGCAGGATTAGACGTTAAAGCGGAACTCGACCACGTCGCCGTCGGCGACCACGTATTCCTTGCCCTCGGTCCGCATCTTGCCGGTGCTGCGCGCCCCTTGCTCACTGCCACAAGCGACGTAATCGGCGTAGGCGATGGTTTCGGCGGCAATGAACCCGCGTTCGAAATCCGTATGAATGCACCCTGCCGCTTGGGGGGCGCGGGAGCCTGCTGGGATGGTCCAGGCGCGCGCTTCCTTGGGGCCCGCGGTGAAGAAGGTGATCAGGCCCAATAAGCCATACCCGGTACGGATCAGGCGGGTCAGTCCGGGTTCTTTCAGCCCCAGTTCGGTGAGGAAGGCCTGGCGTTCTTCCGGGTCGGCCAGTTGGGCGACCTCAGCCTCAATGGCGGCGGAAATAATCACCGTGCCGGCCCCTTGGGATTTGGCCATGGTCGCCACCGCTTCCGTAAAGGCGTTCCCGGTGGCGGCAGATCCTTCGTCGACATTGCAGACATAGAGCACTGGCTTGGCGGTCAGCAGTTGGAGCAGGCGCAGACTGGCCTTGTCGGCGATATCCACGGCGCGGGCCGGGATGCCCTCGGTCAGGGCCGGGATCAGACGTTCAACAAGGGCCAGTTGCGCCGCCGCTTCCTTATCCTGGCCGCGGGCGCGCTTGGTCAGGCCTTCGGCGCGTTTTTCCAGACTGTCGAGATCGGCGAGCATCAACTCGGTCTCCACCACCTCGGCATCGGCCACCGGATCGACATGGCCGGACACATGGGTGATGTCGTCATCTTCAAAGCAGCGCAATACGTGACAGATCGCATCGACTTCCCGGATATGGCCAAGGAATTTATTGCCCAATCCTTCGCCGCGCGAGGCGCCGGCGACCAGCCCGGCGATATCCATGAATTCGAGCTGGGCCGGGACAATTTTGACCGATTTGGCGAGCTGGGCGAGGGTCTCCAGTCGTTCATCGGGCACGGCGACACGGCCGGTATTGGGCTCGATGGTGCAGAACGGATAATTGGCCGCATCGGCTGCCGCCGTCGCAGTCAGGGCGTTAAACAGCGTGGACTTGCCGACATTGGGCAGGCCGACGATGCCGCAGTTAAATCCCATGAAACTAGGCTTTCTTGTTGGTGTCCGGCTTGTTGGTGTTCGGTGCTCCCGGCGGCGCTTTTGAAGTTTGTGGATTGAGGATCAAGGCGACCTGGGTCAAAAAGCGCTGGCCATCGCCCTTGGCCAGATGCGGCGCGGCTTCGGCAACCGCGTCGATCAGCGGGGTGAGCCATGTCCGATCGGCTTTGGAGAAACTGTCGAGCACATGATCGGTGACACTTTCGGGCTCACCGGGATGGCCGACACCGAGCCGTACCCGTGCGTAATCCTTGCCGATATGATTGTCGATGTTGCGCAATCCATTATGACCGGCATGGCCGCCACCGACCTTGAAGTGGATCTTGCCCGCCGCCAGATCGATTTCGTCGTGAATGACCGTGACGTCGGCGGGCAGCAGTTTGTAAAAGCGCACCGCAGCCCCGACCGCGCGGCCCGACTCGTTCATGAAGGTTTCGGGTTTTAGGGCGAGCACCTTCTCACCATCAATGGTGCCTTCGGTGCATTGACCATCAAACCGGCGCCGCCAGGGGCCAAAGGAATGGCGGCGGACAATCTCGTCCACCGCCATGAACCCAATGTTGTGACGGGTCTCGGCGTATTTGGCGCCGGGATTGCCTAGGCCGACAAGAAGTCGCACGCCATCTCGCTCCCGGGGCGGGGCGGCTTAGTCGCCCTCGCCGTCCTTCTTGTTGTCGTCTCCGCCAGCGGCGTCTTCGGTCTCGGCACCGTCTTCGTCTCCGTCTCCGGCAGCATCTGCGGCGGCTTCGGCCTCGGCTTCCAGGGCTTCGTCGCGGACCACGGTGGGCGCGGCGATGGTGGCGACGGTGAAGTCGCGGTCGGTGATCGTCGGTGTGACCCCATCAGGCAGCTGAATATGACTGATATGGATGGAATCGCCGATGTCGAATGCCGCCAAGTCGATGGTCAACACATGGGGAATGGCGTCAACACGACAGTCGAGTTCAACTTCATGGCGGACGATGTTGAGAACGCCGCCCCGCTTAAGGCCGGGGCTGGTTTCTTCGTTCTCGAATGCCACCGGCACGGCGACGGTAATCTTCGTGGCGGCGGTCACACGTAGAAAATCTACATGCTCAGGCCGGTCGGTGACCGGGTGGAACTGCACGTCACGGGCAAGCACCCTGTGCGTGGTGCCATCGACACTCAACTCCACCATAGTGGTGAAGAGGGAGCCCTTGGCGAGTTCCTTGTTGATTTGCTTCGGATCGACCGAAATGGGGACGGGGGTTTCCTTGCCGCCGTAGATAACGGCGGGTACCAATCCTGCGCGACGTACGGCCCGGGCGGCCCCCTTCCCAACCCGGTCCCGAGGCTGCGCGGACAGTGAAATTTGATCAGCCATGGGGTTCTCCTAATTGTCGGTCGGCCTCCAGGGGTGCCGATCCGTTTGCGCGGCATCGTATAAGGCATAAACGGGCGTTTGGATAGTCCCAATCGGGGATTCTGGCAGGGTTCCAAGACCTGTCGGGCCCCTCAATGGGGCTCGGATTTAGCCCTGGGGCTGTGCTGGGCCTAATCGAACAGGCTGGAGACTGAGGATTCCTCAGCGATGCGGCGAACTGCCTCGGCCATCAGCGGGGCAATGGTGAGCTGCTCGATCTTGTCTGAGAGTCTGACGGCTTCCGTCGCCTGGATCGAATCGGTGACCACCAACTTGGCCAGGGGTGAGGCCGCGACCCGGCCTACCGCGTCGCCCGAGAACACGCCGTGGGTGACATAGGCCGAGACCTCCTTGGCCCCGGCTTTGCTGAGTGCCACGGCGGCATTGCAGAGGGTGCCGGCAGAATCAACGATGTCATCGATCAGGATGCAGTTTTTGCCCTTCACATCGCCGATGATGTTCATGACCTCAGACACCCCCGCCTTGGGACGGCGCTTGTCGATGATGGCAAGATCAGCATCAAGCCGTTCCGCCATGCTGCGGGCGCGGAGCACACCACCGACATCGGGTGAGACGATCACCAGGTCGCCATTGCTGTATTGGCCTCTGATTGCCTTGCTAAAGGTCGGTGCGCCGTAAAGATTATCCACGGGGATGTCGAAGAAGCCTTGGATCTGCCCCGCGTGAAGGTCCAGCGTGAGTACCCGGTCGGCGCCGGCAGTGGTGATCAAATTGGCCACCAGCTTGGCCGAAATGGGCGCGCGCGGGGCCGTTTTGCGGTCCTGGCGGGCATAGCCGAAATAGGGGAGCACCGCAGTGGTGCGTCGGGCCGAGCCGCGCTTGAGCGCGTCGAGCGTAATCAGTAGTTCCATCAGGTTGTCGTTGGCGGGATAGGAGGTCGATTGGATGACAAACACGTCCTCGCCCCGCACGTTGTCGAGAATTTCGACGAACACTTCCATGTCGGAAAAGCGGCGGATGGTGGCTTGGGTCATGCACAGGCCCAAGCAGGCTGCCATGCCTTCCGCAAGCGGCTTATTGGAATTGCAGGAGATGAGTTTCATTAGACGCCTTGAATGTCGCTGACCGCGGAACGTTTCAGCGGGACGTCTTGGCGGCGCCCCGATGCTCGGCATTTCCCCCCGCCGAGCGCGCGCACTCTATCAGCCGGAAGGGGGGCGAGGCAACAAGTGGTGCCGGGGATATCCACCTGCATTTTAGATCTCAGCGTATTCTACCAGTGGCTGTTGCCGTCCTGGCTGTGCTGCGTTCCAGCAACCGTGCGAGGCCCGGGGCTGCCGCCTGGGCAATCCGAAATGCCGTCACGCCCCAGGCGCCCGACAGACTGCCCGCGGGTACCCGGTTTTGTTGTTCGACAGTGCCAAGTTGGGAGCCGTCGGGGGCCAGCGCCGTCCAGGTAATGGTGATGTCGTCCCCGGCTTGGCCTTGGTGCGTTACCCGAACCGTGCCGCTGATGACGATGCCATTATCGGTGATGCTTTCGGTCAAGCGAAAGCCACGTTTCTGCATGGCAAACCCGATGGCACGGCGTAGGCTGACGGTCCCGTCCCCGGGAGCGCCGACGATTTCATGGACAGTCAATATCTGGGGCGGGACAATCGGCGCGCGCGCGTCAGCGAAAAATGGTGTGAGCGCCGTCACTGCCGTTTCGGCGATTCTCAGAATGAGATGAGGGGTGCCCGCCTGCCAATCGGCGGCGGCAACGGTCAGGGTTTGGCGGTATTGGCCCTTAGAACGGTTCCGGGCATCGGTGAGGAACCACTCGATGGTCAACCGTTGGTGGGTAGGGGAAGTGTTAATGATAGTGGCCTCGGCGCGGGCGGTTAGGAGCCAGCTTGCCGGATTGGCGGCACCAGTGGTGGCGATCACGTCCTGTCGGGTGAAGGCGGTGCTCACAGCTTGGGCCAGGCGAACCGGATGGGGTGCACCGGTGACCGCACGGACGAGCACGCCCGCCTGAGTGCCCGGTGCACTCAGCGGATGTCGGGTGGCGGGGTCATTGCTCGCGAAAGGCTGGGGGACCGGCTGGCAGGCGGCAATCAACGTCAGCGCCGCACAAAACACTGGCCCGGTTAGACGGTTAAAGTAGGACACAGCTCACCATCAGACCTAAAAATATGAAGATGCAGAATATGATGAGATGGGGCACCGGTCATTCCTTGAGGGCGATAACAGACAAGCCGCGACCGTAATCATTTTCACCCTTTAGGGTCGCCCGACGGTAGGAAAAAAAAGCATCCTCACGCTGGCAGGTGTCGAGTTCGGCCCGGCCGACACTGGCGAGGCCGAGCCGGTTGAGCCGGTGCGCCGCATAGCCTTCAAGGTCGAACATGAAATGCCTGGCCCGATCCGCTGCGATGAAAAAGCGCTGTGTGCCTGCGTCATGGTCAAGGAAGGGTGCTGGAAAATCGGGCCCAACTTCGTATGAGCTTTGGCCGATGCAGGGGCCAATGGCGGCATGGATATTGGCCCGTGCGGCGCCGAGGCCCTCCATCGCGTTTACCGCCGCTTCGATTACCCCGTTCAAGGCGCCGCGCCAGCCGGCATGGGCGGCGCCGATGACACCGGTAGCAGGATCGGCGAGGAGCACCGGCGCACAGTCTGCGCTGAGGATGCCGAGCGCCACGCCCGGCGTTGCGGTGACGAAGCCGTCGACGCGCGGTGCATTATTATATTGGACAGGGGCATCAATGACCGTGACCTGCGCCGAATGAACCTGATAGGCGGTGGACAGTTGTTCCGGCGCGAGCCCCAAGGCATGCATCGCCCGGGCGCGGTTTTCGGTGACGCAATCGGCATCGTCATTCGAGCCGAAGCCAACATTGAGGGAATTATATAGGCCACCACTGACGCCGCCCGCCCGGGTAAAGAAGCCATGGGCGATTGTTTTCAGGCTGCCAAGATTTGAATCTTTAATTGCTTCGATCATGGTCATTATCACTTTGGTCTTTAGGCAAAGCCAGGTGGCGGGCCCAGGCGTGGGTCTGCCAGGGCCAGCACTTTGAACAGCGTGCCCATTTCCGAAGGGGCGATCAAACGCCGAAGGGCGGCTTCGATCTTATCGCGTCCTGCGGCATCCTGATCGGCTGAAAGGGCCTCCGCGCGTTGAGCGATGCCCAGCGCCAAGAGGAACATCCCTTGGCCGAGCGGCCCGAAGGCAGTAGCCCCTGCATGACGGGCGGCCTTGGCCAGGGCGGTGAAATCAACATGAGCGGTGATGTCGGCATTCCCTGGATTGGCTAATGGATCGGCATAGGCGTGCCCTTTAACCGCTTGCAGGCTATCGCCGCTTGCCGGGTGCCCA